>JABDAN010000061.1:102-19800 GCA_013289175.1 Bacteroidota bacterium | reverse complement strand
CGCCGTATCCAGCGGGGGCAAATCTCTCCCCGCTAGGAGGGGAATCTGCAAGAGATCAAGGAAATGACTATCGCCTGCTTTGAGTTCCACGTTGGTCTTCAAAGGTATTTTTCGTGCCCGGTATTCCATGATGGTGGTCCACCATCCGTAGGACGAGGGCACGCTGTGCGCCATGGTCATCAGCTGCACACCCGGAACTTTTCTTAGTGCGCTCAGCACATATTTTTTATGGCTGAGCGAAGTATCGGAAGAAGGAATTTCAATACTGATAATAGCCTGTTTGGAGAATCCAAGGTCAGCATTCAGCATGAACCGGATCTGCTTGCTGACCATCATTGCGCCGATAACAAAAAACTGTGCTATCAGGAACTGCGAAACCGTGAGCGATTGACGCAGCCAGACCCTGCGTGTGGTGTTGGTGCCCGCATGGGCACGATTCTTCAATACCTCCAGGGTATTGGAAGAAGAGAGCACCCAAGCTGGATAGAAGCCGGCGAGCAGTGTGACCGAAACCAATAGTAATCCGAGGAAGGCCATTATAAAGGGATTGGTCAGAGAGAAATGAACGCCTTCGGGAATAAAAGAAGAAAATACTTGCAGGATAACGGGTGTGAGAGCGACCGATAGCGCGGTGGCTACAAATGTAACGAGGAACGTCTCTCCCAAAAACTGGAACATTAGCTGGGACATGGAACTTCCCATGGTTTTACGTACACCGATCTCTTTGGCCCGTTGCGCGGCGTTGGCCGTGGTCAGGTTGATGAAATTGATGCAGGCGATCAGGATGAGGAATCCTGCGACTAGCATGAGGCCCCTTAGTGAGGATTTGCTGGCCATAGGCGAATCGAAATTTCCGTAATCAGGATTGAAATGAATATCTTTTAAGGGCTGTAGAGAATAAGTCCAAGAATAATTGTTTTTCTTCGCATCCTCGCCCTGGTATTTAATGAAAATAGACTTCAGTTTTTTCTCCACGGAAGCTGGAGTAGTAGCGCTGCCCAACTGCATCCAGAGTTGCTGATCACTGGTGGTGGACCCCCACTGATCCCAATACATCGAATTCCTCAGAGAAGTGCTCTGCAACACGGTCGCCAGGGAAATAAACTCTTTGAAATTGAAATCCGTTTTGCCTTGTTCATCCAGGTCCGCGACGATGCCGGAAACCTGTGCAGCCACCGAATCATCGTAGATGATCTTTTTACCCAGCATGTCGGCAAAGGACAGTTTCGGGAAATAGAGTTTTGCACGGCTGGCACTTAAAACAACCCGTCCTTGCTGGCTGACGGCTGATAGTTTGTTACCTGCTATCCAGTGATAGGGGAGGAACTCAAAATAACGGGTATCGGCAAAAATGATATGTGCGGGCTGTTTAAAGACCTCTGACTTTACGGAACCCGTAATCGGCACTTCTAGTTTTTGGGGATTGTAGTAGCGGAAGCTCACAAGATTGTCTATGCCACTGAGGTCTTTGCTTACGGCCTCCGCCAGCGGAGCCGGCACGCCGCGCGTATGACCCGGTTCACCCTGGAAGGCAAAGTCGCTAACCACGCGAAACATCCGGTCGGGATGGGCTTCAAAGCGGTCGAAGCTATAAGAATACTGGACGATCAAAAAGATTACCAACGATGCGCTGATACCGATGGATAGGCCAAGTACATTGATCGCGGAAAAGATCTTATTGCGGGCGAAGTTCCGTAGCGCGATGACCAGGTAGTTTTTAAACATGGGAGGTGCATTAGCTGATCCAAGGATCCCAAGGGCCATGCCATTCCAAAAAATGTTGTGACTCAACTATTTGCAAATCCTTTGGACCATTGTACTGTTCGGGATTGGCGGGCGGGTGTGCGAAAGTGATACAGGAGCATTTTGTAGGCTATAGGAAACCATCAGGGGATAAGTTCCAGTATCTTCGGTGAATCTATCAAATGCCATTACCATTTTACTGTATTTTCAAACTGGAATACAAACATTTTTTGATAACCAGGTTCTAATATTTGTAAGTAATTATGAAACAACTCTCCTCCATTGGCCGGATATTCTATGCTATCAGCATGATTGCCGTAGGGGTGCATCAAATCATTATAAAAGACTTTCGCCCCGAGATTTTACCTCCGTTTCCGGCCTGGGCGCATACACATACTGTATTCCCTGTTCTTACTGGAATCATTCTGATAGTTTCAGGCATTCTTATAGCTGGGTTCAATGCTGAAAAAATATGCGTTTTTCTGGGATTACTTTTTCTTGCGTTGATTGTTACCTGCCAGCTTCCCTACATTCTTTTTATCAATCCAGTCAGGCCGACACATTTTGAAGTTTGGTTTGGAGCGGGTGAGGAATTGGCCTATAGTGGCGGTGCATTTGTAATGGCAGGGTTATTTGCGGGGAAATCTAGTGTAATGGGCAGAATATTTTTCTCGCTGCTCATTATTATGTTTGGCTGCAGTCATTTTGTTTTTCCGGATTTTGTGTCGACAATGGTACCCAAATGGATTGGCGCACCCATGTTCTGGACCTATTTTGTGGGAGCAGCTTTGATTGCTTCGGGTATAGCGATTATTTTCAAAATATGGATAAAGTGGGCTGCTTTTTTGCTGGCCGCCATGCTTTTGCTTTTTTTTCTCTTTTTCCATTTGCCGGATGCTATCAACAATCCTTCAGATGGGCATGGAAATGAGATAGTGCGTGCGATTATCGCGCTGCAATTCTGCGGTATTGCATTGGTGATCGCTGTAACCAACAGCAATGTAGAGCAATCAGCACGGCATCGCACTTAAAACTTGCAAACCCGCCTTTTTCACCTACCAAGCTGGAAACTTATTTAAGCTGCCGACCCCTATAATCTTATATACGTTGCTATTTGAATGACATTATTGTTGGTTCTCGCAGTTCCTTTATTTAAGACAAATTGATTCATATATCCGATTTCTGTATCGTTTTTTTGGGAAAACCGGTATCCTATCGAAAGATAAGCCCGGTTCTGGTCAAAATATTTTCCGTTGACGACAGATAGATCGCCGATATTGACAAAAACTTCGTCCTGCAATGAAAAGAACCCCCCTTTTTTAAATCCACCGGGCGATTTTGCAAAAGGCGCAATCATTCGGGCGAAATAACGGATCCTTTGTACGAATGAAAATCCACTGGTAACCAGTTCTCCATCTTCTGCTACCGATTGCCCAATGAACCGTTGTTCCAGTCTGAACCGGTTTTGAATGGTGATACTGTGCTCATGAAAGCTGAATGCTTCATTTAAAACATATTGCTCCCATATGCGATCTTCCGGACCGTACCCAGAAACGCTGTCTACAGTACGCCGGCTACTTATATATGCATAACCTACGGTAATAATTTGATTGCTTTTCAAGTTGTAATTCAGACCCACACGCAAAAGAACACTTTGTATCTGCTCGATATTATCCGTGGAGCGCAGTTGTGATTCAACATGCAGGCTAAACTTATTTTTCAATTCAATCCTTCCAAATGCTGCCAGCCAGCCAACAAACTGATTTGTAGTCTGTGCTCTGAGTATGGAAGGGAAATATAGAAAAATGGCGATCAATAAAACAGTCATCATCCATTTCATGGGAAAAAGATATAAAATTCAACTGAATTTATGATTTAAGCTCTTCACAAGCTAAACCGCGATTGTGGTCGTGATTTTTATGTTCGAGCCGTCAGAGGAAATTTGAATTGTTTATTGAGACAAAGGTTTTCCGGAATGATTAAATTTCATATTGGCGTTTAAAGGGTGTCTTTGGAAATAAGCACTGGACATCAATTGTTTTTAAAATTATTTTCTTTCAATCTATATTTTTGGTCCATCTGGTTATCGAAATAATCGAATTTCTTGTCGAGCGTTTTTTGAATTTTAAAAGTGTCATTCATCCGCCTCTAATTTAATTCCCCGCACGGTCGCACGAGAATGTATCCCCCATTATTGATGATGGGTGATGACTGCGCAATTTCAGCCGCTTGATTAACAGATTCCGCCTTTATTACAATAAATCCGCCTTCTGTATTATCCGGGAAATGATAGGAGTTAGTCCCATTTGAATCAATCCGTTTTCCCTCTGACTCCAGCGGATAGCCGACTTCTAAATGCTTAGCTTTTATAAGCTCGGACATCCATTTGCCCCATGCGGCTTTGTGGTTTTCCTGTGCCTCTTTTTCAGCTTTTTCCAGATGGTTATACCGGAGGGCCATATTACCTCCAAAAAATGTGAGCATGTATTTTTTCATAAAATTTTACATATTTGCCTTGTAAAAATAGTAAGAAACCTGAATTACCTTGTGTTCGATTACAGAGTTTGGAGTGATGTGGATACCAAAATAAGGTTTGGAATTATGAATAGGAATAAATGCACATACGGCATGAAAGAAGTCTTCGTTTTCTTTGATCGTAGAAAACTTTGAGATGATGGATGAGAATGATCAAACCAAAAGGAAAGCTTTCCTTGGTCTAGTCTGGCTAATGATCCTCTTGGGAATATTGCTTTTTATTCCTGCTGGGACCTTGAAATTTTGGCAAGCTTGGGTCTATTTGATCATTTTTGGCGGATCGTCATTTTTGATCACCTTATTTTTGATAAAGGAGGATATGGAGTTATTAAAGCGAAGGCTTAGGGCGGGTGCGGCGGCTGAACAGGAGAAAAGCCAAAAGATCATTCAGATTTTGGCTTTTTTTAGCTTTATTGGCATAATAATCCTACCTGGTTTTGATCACCGTTTTGGCTGGTCCCGGATCCCGATTTATTTGGTGGTAGTTGGGGAAATATTGGAGTTGTTTGGATTCATAATTGTATTTCGCGTTTTTAGAGAGAACAGTTTTACTTCGGCCACCATTGAAGTGGCGGCAAATCAAAAAGTGGTTTCAACAGGTCCATACTCTATTGTTCGTCATCCCATGTATTCGGGTGTTTTGCTTTTATTACTTTTTACTCCGGTTGCCCTGGGTTCTTTTTGGGATTTGTTGATTGCAGTTTTTATATTTATGATAGTTATATGGAGACTTCTTGATGAAGAAAAATTTCTAGCTAAAAATCTGCCAGGGTATACAGATTATTGTCAGAAAACCCGATTCCGGCTAATTCCGAAGATCTGGTAATTACGATTACCTTAAACTGATTATAAATAATGCATAAAGTGGGCAGCCTTGAATTACACCCGCTAAAATATTTGTGATGGAGGAGGTTTTTGAGAAACAATATGCGCTGCTGAAGGATTCAAGAAAGATTGTCTTGGATTTTATTGAAACTCAAGTCGGAAGGGACCTGAACACGCCGGTGCCCGCTTACTGCAACAATACAATCAATAATTTACTGGAACACACTGCTCAATGTTATTTTCATTGGTTGGCATATTTTGCATTGGATCAGCCTCAAGGATCCTTAACAGAACTGGATTTCACGACCCTGGAAATGATTCGCAGGCAATATGGCCGGGTAGATGAAGTGATGGCCACCTTTCTGGGAAATTTTGCTGGAAAAATGGAGAATCCCATTGATGGAATGCATTCAAGGAATGGCCGTGTAATTGCAACACCCCTTCAGGTATTTACCCATGTCCTAACACATGAATTCCATCATAAAGGGCAAATCATGTCCATGTGCCGTTTACTGGGGCACATACCTCCGGAAACGGACCTAAGCCTCTTTTTTTAGCCTGCGCTTCTGGACAAAATGTGCTCCTTATGGAGCAGTTATTCGGTCCTCAGGCTCTCCACCGGATTTGCAATGGCCGCTTTAATGGCCTGGAAACTGATAGTAATGATAGTTATAATAATGGCAGATAAGCCTGCTACAATAAATACAATCGGACCAATGGCAATTCTGTAATCATATTTCTCGAGCCAGCCGGTTAAAAAATATAAGGCAACAGGAGAAGCGATCAAGCAACTTATAAGTACCAGGAGAATAAAATCTTTGGAAAGCATCATCCAGACCTGCGGTATGGACGCGCCTAACACTTTACGGATACCTATTTCCTTGGTTCTTTGTTCAGCAATATAAGCAGCTAAACCAAACAAGCCCAGGCATGATATAAAGAGGGCAAGGGCTGCAAATAAACCTGCCAATTTCCCTACGAGGGTTTCCAGTTTAAATTTGACTGCATAACCTTCATCGGCAAATGTATAAGTGAAAGGATAAGCCGGATTATATTTATTAAATATGGAGGTAAGCTCGGTAATAGCATTCTGTGTTTTTATTTCTGCAGACAATCTATAAATCATTACGTTCTGGGGAATTGCTTCGTACATGAAAATGGTGGGATCAGCAGGTGCAAATGGAGATGCCATCAATGCGTCTTTCACAACCCCGATTATTTTAAAACGGGTGTCCATATTGGTGATTATCTGGTTAATTGGGTTATTTAAACGCAATAACTTGACCGCAGCTTCATTAAAAATCACATTTAATGTATCTGAAATACCTGAGAAATTCCTGCCCTCCTTCATGGTCATGCCAAGAGTTTTGAAGTAATCATCTGTTACGTGTATGTAGCCCATATTGACAGACTCACCTGGTTTTTTGCCAGTCCAGTCATCCACATCTCTATGGTTACCACTAGTAGTGACATTGTTTGAAGAACTCGTTATCAAACTGGCAATGCCTTCTTTTCTTATTTCGTTACAGATGGCGGCATGATTCCGGTTTAGATCTTCATTCATATCCGTCATGACAAGTCTGTTCTTATCGTATCCCGAAGGCCTATCCTTTGCATATTGAATCTGCTGGTAAATTATCAATGTACTTATGATTAGAGCGATCGAACAACTGAATTGAAGCACTACCAGTATTTTCCTGGGAAAGGTTGCCCCTTTACCTACATGGACATTACTTTTCAAAACTTTAATGGGATTGAAGGAAGATAGATAAAATGCCGGTTTGCTGCCGGCAGCCAGCGCAGTTGCCAGCGTGCAACTCAAAGTGATTATCCAAAAAAAGGCACTCGTAAATGGAATTTGTATCGTGTTGTTCGTAAGAGTATTAAAAGATGGCAACGCCAATTGAACGAAAAGTATAGAAAAAGTAAAAGCTATAAATGTTAATAGAACTGATTCAATCATAAACTGAATTACCAGTTCCTTTTTACCAGAACCGATGGCTTTTCTAATGCCCACTTCTTTAGCTCTTTTGTCGGATCTTGCTGTAGTAAGATTTATGAAGTTGATGCAAGCAATCGCCAGTACCAATATACCTATCATGCTGAAAATGCGGACATATTCGATGAATCCTGCCACCGGTTTACCATTGTCGAAGTTGTCATACAAATGCCAGTTTTTAATCGGGTCAAGAATTACATTTGTTGTCATGGACATACTATTGTCCGTCTCCGATTTTTCCAGATCTCTTATCTTGGGAGCAATTTGCGCATAAGAAATTCCTTGTTTTAATTGTACATAAACAGCAAAATTTGTCCAGCCAAATCCCTTAGACCTTGCCAGTTTTACCCAGCTGTCAGTGGACTCCAAGTAACTGAATGGTACTAGGAAATTGAAATGTAAAGTCGAATTGCCAGGTAGATCTTTCAAAATGCCGGTGACTTTTAAATCATTTTTATTGTCATAACGTACGGTTTTATTGAGTGGGTCTTCATTTCCGAACAATGCTTTTGCGGTACTTTCTGTAAGCACGATACTATAGGGATCCTGCAATACTGATTTTGCATCGCCTTTAAGTAATTCAAATTGAAACATGGTCAGGAAATCACTTCCTACCTGATTTCCATTTAGATATAGTTTCTTGTTGTCAACTTTTAATCCATGAGAACTACCTCCGTCTGTTTCTGCAACCGATTTTATTTCGGGAATCTTATTGCGCAGGGCATCGGCTAATTTTAAAGAAGTGCCGCCATAACTCAGTGTATCGCCATTGCCGTAAAAATTTCTGCGGACCTGGTATAACTGCCTATAATCAGGAAGAAATTTATCGAATGCATATTGGTTATATACCCAAAGCCCGATGATCAACGCAACCGCCATCCCGATTGCCAGACCTAAAATATTAAGTACACTATAACCTTTGCTTCGCAGAATGTTGCGCCAAGCGGTTTTAAAATAGTTTTTAAACATAATTTCAGGTTAACCAAGTCAATAAATCTATTTGAAATGTAGGGCGGCATACCCTTGGTATAAGACTTCCAATAGAATACCAATAGATATTAATTTGATAATCAAATTATTGCCTGATAACGAGCGGTAAAAACTGTTCGATTTTAGTACAAGGGTGTACAGTAATAGTGTCGTCCTAAAATAACTATACAACTGATATCATTTCTAGGTGACAAGTTGTAGTCAATAGGATAGAATGTTCATCGTCTCCGCGTGGCCGTCGATCAGTGATTATACTAGATTAAAACGGGTTTTAACGACCTCAATTGGTAACGAAAACCTCGCAAAATTGCCCTTGGTTTTCAAACGGATTCGAATAAAGTTTTTTATATAAATCGCCTCGAATTTTACCCATATAACATGTTCTTTATTAACTAGTTATTAAATATAATCTTTTCTGGCATTATAGTTGTTTTTAGATAGAGAACACATAAAATCATATCCTATGACCAATTCCGAATCGATGAAAAAATCATCCTCACTCCCGGTTAACGAAACAGTTATCATCTATCTAATTGCTGCCGTACTTTTAACAGGCGTTATGGTGCTCGCCTTTGTTGGTTGGCAGGGACAGTAGATGGGTCCCAACCCTTGCTCGTAGTTGTGCCAGCGCTTCTTTTTCGCATTGAATTTCTGGCAGATGTGGTATTTCTGCCCGTATCAGGGTACCTCTGCTCACCGACTGGCGGCAATTAATAATTTAGCGATATCCTAAACAGGCTATAACAGTATTGTTTTTTTTCCAATGAAGTGAAAAATTATTCACTAGGAAAAAAATAACGCTTTCCAGTGTATGGATGGCGTTTCCCTTATGAAAATCCTGAAGGCTTCGCCTGCGGATCAAGATAAACTCAGTCACTGCCTTTCTGTTCCCAAAAAAGACTTCTTCCTGGTAGCAAAGATGTAAATGGCCAGACGATCCCTGGGCTAAATGAAGGGGAATCCGCTACCAGTCATAAAATTGAAGTAATTTGTACGACTTTATCTGGTGGCAATCATTCAAATTGATGAAAGGATTTTTTTTGGATGTCTTTTCAGCATGTATTGATGCTAAAGCCATGAGGGCCGGAGTGACCTCCAGCGCGATAAATACCTTTGATAAAAAAAATCAAAACAAGCAATGAAGATTATCCGGATCATTTGTCTGGTTTATTTAGTCACGCTGGTAACGGGATTTACTAAGACGGGATGGAATAAATGGATTCCGCTCTTTAATGGTAAAGATCTTTCAGGATGGGATACTTATATTGGTCCTGATTTGAACGACAGCGGAAAATTTATTTCAGGAGACCCGATTGGATTGAATAAGGATCCCAGAAAAGTATTCACAGTTGTTAATCTAGACGGAGAGAATTTAATCCGGATCTCCGGGGAGAACTGGGGAGCGATTTCGACCGTTCAAGAATATGAAAATTATCATTTACAGCTTCAGTTCAAGTGGGGTGTATTAAAATGGGGTCAGAAAAAAAACAAGAACCGTGATAGTGGACTATTGTACCATTCAGTGGGAAAATATGGGGCAGATTATGGCGCCTGGATGAGATCGCAGGAATTTCAAATTGAAGAAACCAATACTGGCGACTACTGGGGTGTAGCAGGCGGTATGGCTGATATACCGGTTGTTAAGAAATCGGAAAAAGAATACGACTATGACCCGCGCGGTATATATATAACGTTTAAGGAGGGTGGAGAACAGGGTAGAAGGTGTTTTAAAAGTGCCAATGCGGAAAATCCAACCGGTGACTGGAATACCATTGATTTATATTGTTGGGTTGATACCAGTGTTTTTGTAGTAAATGGTAAAGTTGTAATGACACTTTACCATCAAAAGCAATTGGAAAACGGTCAGGTGTTGCCTCTCACAAAAGGCAAGATTCAGATTCAGTCTGAAGGAGCAGAAGTATTCTATAAGGGAATTAAGATACAAACGATTAATTCGTTACCAGAGGAGTTCGCCAATCCATAGTTCAAAAAAAAGTATACGGAAAGAATTCGTTGTGGGAATCTCAAAAACATCCTTATATATGTTGGTCCTGCGGCTCTTTCCACTTTAATGCGGTCGCCATACCATTTTGAAAAACCGGTATTCAAAATGGTAGGTTTGGTTATTCGGACTGCCATCTTCCACTTAATGAAATTGATTGCAATAATTTGTAAATGAAACTATTATGCAATGCAGCAAAACCGCTGTTGCTTGCGGCATTTGTTTTGGTGTGGTGATTATAATGTAAAGAGCCGATCTCTTTTACATGGATTTTTGGGTTTTTATGAAATCAAATGGCCTTGTATACATCAATAAATCACTAAAATAGACAGGATTCATTTGGTTCTGTTAGAAACTATTTTACTTAAATAAAAAATGATAATTAAAATGAAAAAATTAACTAGACTGATCAGATCTATGCTGGTTTCTCTGTTGGCATTATTAATTTTCCAGTTTTCAGCATTTGCAGACTATGACTCTTCAAACCAGGTAAAATCGCTGAGCGGATTCCAGGTATTTGGCGGCTTTGCGATTTTGGTGTTGGTTATCCTGTTGCCGCTTTTGAAAAAGGAAAGCAAGAAGGAGATATTATAAAGTCGTCTTCAGGGAAATTTGAGTCGAAAAGTGTCGTTGCTGTTGATTCCGTCTTAAAATCGTATAGCTATCGAATCTAGATTTTTCGGCGGTTAACTAAATGAATACTCTCATTTTTGTAAAACATTCAGCAAGGTATTCACAGTTATTTCATATACTCCGTGGTCGTCGGTGGAAACAATCAGCTGATCCTTGCTATTCTTGCAAAATTGCCTTAGTCGCATATGCGTATCGATTTTTTCCACGGAAATGACTCGATGATTTTGTTTTGTGAACAATACTATGTACAGGGACTCGCCCCTCAAAGAACTTACTATAAAGGACTCGAGCGGATAATATCTTTTCTTTATTATTTCAGGACAATCAATAATATCAGAAATTGCTGCAGATGGTAAAAAAGAAAAAAGCGGGAGGGTATACTTAGTGGAATCTCCAACTGGTAAATACACATTTTCAAATTCATAGGTAAGGCCTAAGGAAACGATTGGCCAGCCATAGTTTTTATTTCGTTCAATCAGATTTATCTCATCCCCTCCCCTTGGTCCATGTTCAACTGCAAATATTTCGTTGTTCAAGTTCAA
Organism: Bacteroidota bacterium; assembly: GCA_013289175.1. Lineage (GTDB taxonomy): Bacteria > Bacteroidota > Bacteroidia > Chitinophagales > Chitinophagaceae > Puia. The sequence goes on along the minus strand of JABDAN010000061.1, from coordinate 8,531 downwards.
CAAACCCTGAATATTCCGGTGACCTATTGAAAAAACCTCAAATGAGGATTTGGAAATCCGCCCTTCAATAAGCTGCTCTTTGGTGAACAACAATATTTTTCCATAGGGAGAATTAATGTTTTGAATTAGATCCCGGGTCATTTTTCCATAGGTAGAAGGAGCACCCAGGGCAAAAAGGAGGCTATCATTATATTCCGTATACCCTCCGCCTACTTCATTAAAGTCCAGTTGCTTATAGTCGGGAATACAAGGTGCCCGAAAAACTTCTTTTTTTAAGGTCAAATTGACTATAGATGCAAAAAAACAATTGCCGTTTTTTTCTTTTAGGGTCAAAAAACAAAATAGATTGTTTTTAAACTCAAATACTTTCCTTGCTCCTCCGTAAACTCCTCCGTTTTCATCCACTGCAGGCTCTATATTGGGAAGAACCGTATCCAAATCATATGTTTTCCAAATTTTGAAAATGTCAGCCTGTTCAAATACGAGCAACTTGTTGTCCTGCATTATCAAACCGCCAGTTTTTCGGGTAGTTTTATTATATATTTTGGAGTCAAAAGTGAATTGAAAGTCATTTGAAAGAAATTTCTTTACGGTAGCTTTTTGATTGGCTAGGGTATCCATCATTGCAAAGCGAGTCATAATATCATGTTCGTCTTTTATGTTATACAAATACATTCTAAGCGGGTTATCCGTTCTTAAAAACACGAACATCAGCAAAGCGCCAATAAGAAACGTTAAAATGGGTATTCGATATTTTCTGGATATCAGCGACTTGATCATCATAATTCGGTTTATGTACTTGCGATAAGGAACATGTTTAGATAGCGGTCTTTGTAGAATAGTGGACGTCCAATGGTCTGTAATCTTTTATACAAAACAGTTTGAGGGACAATTGTTTTGTTTCCTTCCATTTTAAAAGACAATACTTCCAATCTCGATCAATGATCTCGGCGTTTATTGTGAGGAAATTTCGATGGTTGGATTCCTGCCAGGATGAGAAATGGAGGGGTCAATTCCATTGTCAAATGAGGCTATTAAATTAGCAACAATTTCCTACATGAAGAAGGATATTGAAAAATTTCATCATGGCTGGAATATAAATAGGTCTTAATTTGATAGTGGATTGCGGAATTGGAAAGGATATGGTTTTAAAAGCCTATGCTTTCCAAATGATTCGATCTTCATTCCTGACAAGGTTTTTAATATGTTTTGGACAGGGGTTTTAAATAAATAGAGGCAGGCACTTAAAAAAATTGACTTCCTGTTCAGGTACTTTATTATATAAATCTAATTGAATATCAATTGATTAAATGAGGATAGACAAGATAGTTATGGTTTCGGTTTATCAAGGGGCAATGGATGCAAAGTGACAGCTTAATGAAAAAAAAGTCTACATTTTGATTAAATCTAAAGAAATGAAATTATTCTATACGCTGCTGGTCTCCTTATCTTTTTTTGCCGCGAATGCACAAAACACCTTTGCTGACAGTTTGAAATATCAAATGGTACAAGAGTGGGAGCGAGCCAAATCATATACTCAAGAATATCTAAATGCGATGCCTGCCGATAAATATGACTTTCGTCCGACGGATTCCGTGCGCAGTTTTGCCCAACAGATGTTGCATTTAGCTGGAGCCAACGCCTTAATGGCCTCAGTAGCTATGGGCGTTCCCAATCCCTTCCCTACGCAGAACTTTGAGAAATCGCCCAGTCTTCAAAACAAAGATTCTGTGGTATATTATGTAAATACCAGTTATGATGTTATGATTGCTGCAATAAAGAATATGGACGTCAGTAAGCTGAACGAAGAGGTAACCCGGAATTTACCAGGGGGCAAACGTGTGACAACGCGATTTGGTTGGTTGCTCAAAGCATTTGAACATCAGACACATCACCGTGGCCAGTGCACGGTATACTTTCGCCTTTTAGGTCTCAGACCGCCGGCTGAAAAGTTATTTTAACTGATGGCTCTGTTTCCAATAAAATAGGATGCAACAGTCTTGAGATGGACGCTTTTTAGGCCTTGAGAGAAGACTATTCCAAAGGAACTTTTTGCCGTCTTTTTCTGTCATTTTTGGTGCCATCAATCTTGTCTGTCACTACAGGGAATCAAAAAAACAGGGAATGTTTTCATTTCGTTCCCGGGGAAACCCGTAATAACCTGTTCTTCAATTATATATATGTTGGTTTTGCCAAAATAATTGAGGACATCCATGCGTTTTACAAGCGAAGAAATCTATCCTATAAAAAATCCACATGAAAAACACCATTCTTCTTTCATTCATAGTAATTCTGGGTTACGCTTGTAGTTCCACTAGTGAAATGTCATTAAGTGTAAAGAAACCCGCTCCGGTAACCCTACCGGCCAATATAAAAACAGTTGCCGTAGTAAACAGAACGGAAGCATCTAGTGCAACGAAAACCCTCGATGCGATACATAAAGCACTTTCTCTTCAAACGAATGATTTACAGGAAGCCGGTGCTCAGGCGAGTTTACAGGGTCTTTCTGATGAACTACTAAAAAATGACCGTTTTACCGAGGTAAAACAGATGAATAATTTGAAACTATATTCATATGGATCGGGCATTTTCCCGACCGCTTTATCCTGGGATTCAGTAGAAAAAATTTGTAGTGAAACCAATACGAATGCCTTGTTTTCCCTGGAGTTATTTGACGCAGCAAGCAAAGTGGGCTATGGTGCCAATCCCGTAAATATTAGTACCGGGTCCCTTTCCATTCCGGCTATTGAGACTAATCTGACTATGTCGACCAATCTGAGAACCGGATGGAGAATTTATGATCCCTCAACCAGGACCATACTGGATGAATATATTTTGGGCAGCAACATTGTAATGGGGGGATCAGGTATAAATCCTGCTGTGGCTGCATCAGGACTCATTGGAAGAAAAGAGGCGGTTAAAGATGCCGGCAACAAAGCGGGTGCGGCCTATGCTTCCCGGATTCTTCCTTATTGGATCAGGGTATCCAGGGAATATTTCGTGCGGGGAGATGACAATTTTAAAACCGCACAGAGAAAAGCCCAATCGGGAAACTGGGATGGTGCCGCAGAACTATGGAAAGCTGAAACAACAAGCAATAACACGACGCTGGCAGGACGGGCATGTTATAATATGGCCATTATTTCTGAAATCAATGGTGATCTGGACGGAGCTATTCAATGGGCACAAAAGTCTTATGAAGACTACCGGATAAGACTTGCACTTCAATATGTAAAAATTCTGCAATACCGTAAAACACAGGAAGAAGTATTGAAAACCCAGTCCATTACCTATACCAAATAGCTCTCGATTTATTCAATCGACTTGGGCATTCTTAATCAGGATTCAAATTATCAATTGAATTTATCTTGCAAGAGGCTATTTTTTGGAAGGCTGTTCCTGCTCAGTTCTCCATTTCCAACAGAGATTTCGAATCCAATACAAGATTATTTTTTGAACCGGAAATGACCCATCTATTGAGGGATGATGCAATGATGGTTTGCGGAATTTCCAGGAGTTTTCACTTGTCGGGCTAATCACTAAAAACCCAACTGAAGCTGGATCGAGTATGCATTGTTCTTTTTACTCGGGTCTTCTGTTCGCAAAGAATATTCCATCTGTATTTTGGTCCAGACATTAAAAAAATAATTTAGTCCGAAAACGTAGTAAGTGGAAGTTTCAAGATCCTTGGATTTAGCCACATTGGGGTCATAGGTATCGTACCTAAAAACACCCTGAAAGTGCTTGGGCCACAGGAAATAACTGCCTTGCAGGTACCACCCATGATGGACTATGGGATTAGAATTACCTTCCTTTCCCTCGATCCATTCACCTTTCACAGAAAGTAGATTGTAATTCAGCGCAAATTCAGTACCCAATCTGACACGTTCCTGGTTGATATTTGGTGAGGAAATGAATACATCGAATCCATTATAGTAAGAAAAACCAAAATCAAATATGGGCAAAGGATGGAATACCAGACGGGCGTCAATGTCTTTATATTGATTGTTGTCCAAGGTATTGATACCTGCTCCGTTTAATAGAGCCAGATAGTAATCCATCAAGTAGTGATTCTGTATTTTTATTAGACTGCCGTTGACCATGATTCCGATGTCCCTTCCAGTCTGATTGCCGATGGAATCAATCAACCCATTGGATATATCTCCTTTTCTGGCTACCAGGGCGCTGACAACTTGAGAACGATCAATGGTTTCCAGGCCCCGGTCGGGAGTGAGGCTTTCTTGGGAGAAGGAAACCAAAAATTGTCCTGCTGTAATTTTCAGAAAATCAAATGCCTTAAAGGAAATATACGCATCTAAGAGCGTCGGAGACAAGAGCGTTCCTCCCGTTTGTGCTGACCCTTTGGTGCCAGAAGCGCCAACAAAATCTATTAAAACACGGTAGCCCCATTTGGTGGAAAAATCTCCCTGGAAATCCAATCTGGCTCTTCGAATGGCAAAACCATTGGTGTTGGTGGGTTCCTGGAAATTCTGATAACCAACCTGGGTGTAACCACTCAACCGCAGTAGCCTGCCGATGCTCAGAGGAAAAGAATCAGACTTGGATTCTATAGCTTGTTGCTTTTTACTGTACTCCAGGCGAATAGAATCCGCCTCCTTTTGGGTAATCGTACCTTTTTGTGTCAATAAGTTTAGCAGTTCACCCGTAGTCTGCGCTTCGGAAAGCTGCGTACTGAAAAAGAGTATTAAAAAGATGGCCAAGTATTTAAATCTCATCCGAATCGGTTATTGCTTTTAAAAAATCCTACAAGTCCCAGGAGAAATGCCGACCGGGAAATGCCAATATTTGAGTTTTTTTAATTTAAAATGATCGGAAGGCATTCTGGTTATCCGGGCGCGAATATATGATAATCCTATTAAATCAGTAGACTATATAGACGTTTATTTTGGCCATTTGTTAGTTCATTGTTATGGGGGAATAAAAAATGTCCCGCTCAACCTTGAGCGGGACATTTCCGTAAACCGTTTACTAGTCAAGATTCCCTCATTGTCTTGTCGGAGGGGGCGGTTTTAATTTTTGGTTGTTGATTTGATCGATTTGTTCTTCCACACCATCAGGCGAGAAAGTGGCAGGTAGCTGAGAGGGGGGATAGGGGATAAAGGTTTGGAGAAATTCGATGCCGTGAAAGACCACCTGGGCAATCACGAAATCATTTTTGACCAACCAATCAAAGTATTGATCGGAGACCAGGTCTGCTCTTTCGTAAGGGTCCATCCTCAGGTTAAATAACCTCGCAACCCGGTAGGTGATAAATGGATCTGACCATACCTTAAATCCGCCGGCGGCCGACTGCTCCCGGATGACCACTTTCCAATCCTTATACCGGTAGGCCACCAACTGGGCATCGTCGTTGAAATAGGCAAATTCCCGGCGAGCACTGGTGTCCACTTTTCCGGTGAGATAATCCAGTTGATTAAATCCATCCAAGTGGAGTTTATATTGTTTGCCGGAGATGGATGTGCCTTTTAACAATCTCTCCTTTATTGTTGGATCTCCGGCCGCCGCCAGGAAGGTGGGAAACCAGTCAAGCCCGGCAAAAATTCCATTGACCATGGTGTTGGGTTTGATGTGACCAGGCCAACGCACAAAAGCGGGAACCCGGTAGGCGCCTTCCCAGTTCGTATTTTTTTCACTACGGAATGGCGTAGTGGCTGCATCGGGCCAGCTAAATTGGTTTGGACCATTGTCTGTGGTAAATACAACGATGGTATTGTCGGTAATTTTCAATTCCTCCAAGACCTTCATCAGCTTGCCTACGTCCTGGTCCATTTCAAGCATGCCGTCCGCGTATTCATTGTCCGGCATGCCGCTTTGCCCCCGCATGGAAGCACGAACATGTGTGAAGAGATGCATGCGAGTGAAATTCATCCAGGTGAAAAAAGGCTTTCCTGATTGTACTTGTTTTTTCATCCAGTCGATACAAGCTGAGGTAGTTTCATCGTCGATTGTTTCCATCCTTTTGATGGTTAAAGGACCGGTATCTTCCACTTTTCCATTGGCAAATGAATGTATGACGCCCCGGGGTTTGTAGCTGGCTTCAAAAGCCGGATCATCTTTTGGGAAATTGGGATGTTCGGGTTCTTCTTCTGCATTCAGGTGATAAAGGTTGCCGAAGAATTCATCAAAGCCGTGATTGGTGGGCAGGTATTCATCGAGATCTCCCAAATGGTTTTTTCCAAACTGGCCACACATATAACCGAGGGGTTTGAGTGCCTGGGCAATCGTAATATCCCTTGCCAGCAGACCCACCGGAGCTCCAGGAATACCTACTTTGGAAAGACCGGTTCTCTTGGCGCATTGTCCTGTAATAAAGGTGGATCTCCCCGCGGTACAGCTGTTTTCAGCATAATAATCGGTGAACATCATGCCTTCGTGCGCGAGCTTATCGAGGTTCGGAGTTCTGTATCCGACCACACCGAAACCGTAAGCACTGATATTGGTTTGGCCGACATCATCGCCAAAAATGACCAAAATATTGGGCTTTTGCTGTGCCTTTGTAAATAATCCCAATACCAGATAGAGCAATAACAATCCCCAAAAACGACTTTTTCCAAATTTTGTGCGACCCATAGTGATGAAGATTTAATGATTAAGAGAAAAGAGAAGTGCTATCCTAAATTAACTAAAATAAAATATCTGACGGCGCAAACGCTGTGGAACTTATTGGACATTTTTATCAATGAACGAAGTGGGTTAATTTATTCGATCCGATTTTTTGATTGCCGTAATGGCGCTCTTAATTTATTGCATTTGTTATGGCGCCCACACCCTGGCTTAGTGGTTTTTTGAGGACATATATGTTTTCGCAACTATTGATACTGGAGAAAATTTAATACCGTTTCTGCAAACCATGTTGGTTCTTCCTGATATGAAGTATGTCCGCCTTCATAGATAACAATCTTTCGATTTTTGAATTGCCAGGATTGATAACTCTTCGGACCAATTGCATAGTCCCTGGTTCCTGTTATTATTAATACCGGACAAAGGATGTCCTTGGTATATTTTTCATAATCCATCCAATATTCTTTATTCTTCCAAACCCAATGCTGAAAATCCTGATTAAAATGTGATGTCGAAACATTTATCAACGAATCTTCAATATTCTTTTCCTGTTGGGAACGAAACATTATTTTGTATTCAATTCCATTTTTTGCCAATGCTTCATGCACCTGCATCAATTGGTTGAAAGGAGATAAGGTCGTATCCACATGAAAGTCAATGCCGGATTCTTTTAAGAGCATCGTCCCATTGTCTAAATGACTTTTCAAGGCAGTATTCATATTAATAGTGCAATGCACATAAACCAGCGAGCGGATATATTCCGGGTAATCTTTGGCATAGGCTGTCATGATCAATCCTCCAAAGGAATGTCCCATGACCGACCATTTTTTTATCTTAAAAAATGAACGTAGCTCTTCTATGTCTTTTTCCATTCTTTTCATACTATAATCGCCGTTCGGGGCAGAAAACGAACGACCGCTGCCACGCTGATCATAGTAAATCATATGAACTTTCTGTTCAACTAGTTTTGCGGCAGGCGTCACTTCGAATATATAGCTGGTTAAACCCGGACCTCCATGAATAAACAAACATGGATTTCCTTGCCCGGCGGTATGAACATATAGTTTAACACTGTCCGAAGTGGTGAAATAGAAGTTTTTGTCCTGACCAAGAATATTCTTTGTAAGAACCAAGAGTGTAAGTATGGTTAACAAGCCTTTCATTAATACATACTGTAAACACATGCCAAAGACATGCCACCTTGAGTTTGTTGCTGCATCAAGAAAAGGGGGGTCATTACCCGGTTGAAGATCACTACCAATCGGGCATTTGTTGGAGCCCTGTTTCCTATTAAGTATTCAACAAAAAGGTGCCGGAATTTTTAACTTTATTGGTTTTTTTTAGGTATTGCGTGATAAAAATTTGAACTTTATAGGAGTCTTTCCGACGCTGCTTATTGGCATGGACCTGAACGAGAGAAAGGTTTCATTGGTCTTTATCTTTCCAATATATCCAATTAAAAACCTGGTGTAAATGCATAAAATGATTTTTTTATGAGTATACCCAGTAAATTTTCTGTTTGGGATGATAAATATCCATTTTTGTTTGTCATTCTCCGAGTCATGCTTGGCCTGATACTTGCCATCCGGGGTATTTTTTTTCTCACCTCTATTCAGCCACTATTTCATCTAATAAAAAGCAGCAGCTTGAGCGAGCTGAATATGAATATGACACTGGCATTGTTCATTTGCTGGGTACATTTACTCGGTGGGACATTTATCATATTAGGCTTGCTGACCAGAATAGCTGCTTGGGCACAGATTCCCATCCTGATAGGGGCGATCGTATTCATAAATCTGAACAGCAGTCTATCGAGTAGTATTTCCGAGTTGCTGTTGTCAGTTTTT
>JABDAN010000061.1:0-92 GCA_013289175.1 Bacteroidota bacterium | reverse complement strand
GTTCTCATACTATCGGCTTTTTTTGCTTGGGCGGGGGGTGGTAAAATATCGATGGACAATTATGCAAAAAGCCATTTGCTTTGATACAATAT
>JABDAN010000060.1 GCA_013289175.1 Bacteroidota bacterium | reverse complement strand
CCATCTGTCATCCATCCATTTCCGCGGAAGCGCAAATCGGTTTATCGCTCAGGATCCTTTGCGGATTTGGGATAGAGGAAATTGCGGATGCTTTTATCAGCAACCGCGAAACCATCAACAAACGATTGGTACGGGCCCGGGAAAAACTTCGCGAGGGAAAAATAGTTATTGAAATGCCTCCGGCGTCCCAGATTGAGGCAAGACTGGAAAATGTTCTTACGACCATTTATCTACTTTTCAATGAAGGATACTATTCCTTAAGTCAGAATCAGACCTTGCGCAAGGATCTTTGCCTGGAGGCCATGCGTCTTTGTACCATGCTGGTTGAAAATGAATCAACCAACAAGCCTTCGGTCAATGCCCTGCTGGCACTGATGTGCTTTCACGCTTCCCGCTTCGATGCGCGTATCGATGAAAATGGGGATCCGGTGTTGTATGAAGACCAGGATGAAAATCTGTGGAATCCGGAACTGATCAGCCGGGGGGCTTATTTTTTAAATTGCGCTTCGGGTGGAAATACTGTTTCAAAATATCACCTGGAGGCCGCTATTGCTTTTTGGGGCACACAGAAAATGGATTCCAAAGAGAAATGGGAAAATGTATTAGCACTATATGACCGGCTCCTGGAAATTTCTTACACTCCTATTGCGGCACTTCACCGGGCCTATGCCCTTTCCAAAACGAGCGGCAAAACAGCGGCGATCCTTGAAACGGAAAAATTGAATCTAAGGGAGAGTCAATTGTATTTCCAGTTGCTGGGAGAGCTTTATCTGGATAGCGACAAGTCAAAAGCCAAGGAAAATTTAAAAATGGCCCTCACACTCGCTAAGTCAGATGCGGGCAAAAGGGCCATTCAAAATAAAATAGATTCACTCTAAATAGGGTTCTCGATTATTTTTTGGCGATCGAGGTTTTCACGTTGAGGAGAAACCATTCACTTACATTGCTGTTGTAGGGATTCTCCGAATCTGCCTGAATCTTTTCAAAAATTGGCATTGCCTTTTCAGGTTCCAGATTGCTCAAGTATCCCATCGCCAGATAATATTCGGCATCCTGTTCAAAAAAGTCAGATTTTTCATCAGTATTTTTTTGAATCAGCTGTTTGAAAACTTCAATTGCTTTTGACGGCTGATTTTTTTCAAGAAACGCGATCCCGGCTAACAGATACTCTTCCGGCACGGCCGTTTTAGAAGCATTGAATTCAAGAATCACTGAGTCCATCTTTCCTTTGGAATAGGCGTCTTTCATCTCAGAACCACTGGATTCACCCCTGAGCAGTCGCCTTTCATAAGGGTGATAATATTCACTGAATAATTTTTGTGGCGTGGCCCTCTGATAAAGATAGATGGCTGAAATACCCAAAACAAGGGTAAAGGCAGCGCAGGCGTACAAGATTTTTGTAAGCCTTTGTGAGTAAGAATATATTTCATTCATAAATGGACGGATTTAGGGGTTTCAAACATTGGTAACCGCAGACAGCGGTTCCGTAACCCCATATTCGGGGACTTTTTGGCCTATTCTATGGCCCGCATGACCTTGCCATAGTCCAGGTCATCGCCAATTGTACGGGCTGCTTTCTGGTAAGCTGCTCTAACTAACTCATTCTTAGGCATTTCGGATGCCGCCTGGATTAGCAGACTGGCCTTGTCCACATCGGAATTCATGTAAGAAATCTGGTTAAGCAGTAAAATCCACTGGCTACCAGCCATATCTTTTATTTCCAGGAGATGGGAAAACAGATCGGTTTTGTCCATATCTGATCCCATTTTTTTGACCCCCAAGAGCAAGCTATCCAAGAGGTTTCCGCTGATCATACCCCGATTGATCAAATGTTGATAAAGGTTTGCCCGATCCCCGTCCGATCCCAATGTTTGAGATACAGTTAATATATTTTCCACATTTTTTTTTAGAGAGGGAATCCATCCGGATTATTTTTTCCAGCGCATTGACTTTGTCCATATCCGACCCCAGGGAAGCGATCGATTCAAAATAAGCATGGTTCGCCACAGAGTCGTTGAATTGGGTGACGGATAATTTTTCTAAAATCCTGACTTTATCCATATCGTTATCGAGGCGACCAATTTTTTTTATAATCAGAGACATGTCCTGATTTGAGCCAGAATCTAACTGGATCAAACGGTTCAAATAAAGCACCCGGATGTTGCCGGCTTTTATACTGTCTGCTTCTTTCATCAAGGCGGCAACGCCTCCTTTTTGATAAACACGTTCCATTCTCGCCTGGGCATCATATCCCCAATCGATCATTTCCCGAATGGCCTGCGTAACATAGATTTTCCCTGCTGCGTTTGCGGGCAGATCATTTTTCCCATCGTAGATGGTATACTCGATTTCTCCTTGCAGATTGGTTTCCGCTTTCACTTTGATTTCATTGAAGCGGTACTTGAAATAGCCACCTGGCGAAATACTCTTGAAACTGGTCTCGTCATCGGAGAGCCTGAATTTTCCAGCATAATTTATCTCCTCATAGGAACTATCCGTTTTGACAACCATATTGCTGACAGATACCCCGCTTCTTTCCCCTTCCTTACCGGCCCAGGAAAAATAATATCTGATACTAATCAGACAAAAAGCAGTCAGAAAAAAAACCAGTTTCATATAAACACTATTTAGATAACGTCTTCAATCGTTTTATTTCTCTTTTGAATAGTAGTAGTAAGCTCCAAAACCAGCGGCAACGCTGAATGCCAGGATGGCCACGGAATGCAAACCAAAAGGGCGGGTCAAACCTACCAGCAATAAGCCAACCCCTATGGCGGTAAGCATAAAAAACCATTGCAGGATATAGAGCTTATTTTCTTTCTTCTCGGGAAGCAAAATCTCCCGCACAACGTTTTCCTCCGTGCCCTTGTCCAGTATCCGGTTTTTAATACGATAAGACATGGCATTTCTGAAGATCTGCAGGATAAAGGAACTGATCAGATAAATGCCAAATAGAATCGCGACGATATGAAGGGTATCAAACAAAAAATCTCGGTCCTTAAACGGGTCGAATGTCTCAGGTAACGGTGCCTGGGCCTTTAAAGCGCTGGTTAATAAAAATGTAAATGTGGTGATGGTTATTTTTTTCATGATCAGTTTTTGATTATTTATTTGACTGCCTTTGCCAGATTATGTTCCGGCTTTAATTAAAATTCAAGAAACGCATCTGATGCTGGTATTTTTTATAAAGTGAGAGCATTTTTGTCACCAGGATCAAACTTGTGCTGATCACAATGGCATAAATAAAAAATGGGGGAATGTCAATGAACAGACTGGCAATACCTTTGCGGAAGAAATATAAAGGGAGCGCAATACATCCAATAGAGAAAATCACCAAAAAACCAGCAATGAAGTTATCTGCAGATCTTTTGGAATGTCCTTGTGGCAGCTGGGTCATCACCGCGGCCGCTAAGTCAAAGTCAAAAACTGGCGGCGTCTGTTGCCCCAGGCCCGAAAATAAGAGCCGGTAGTTTTCCACTTCGGCCAGGCATTCAGCGCAGGACTCCAGGTGCGATTCCAAAGCCGGTGGAAAGTTATTGTTCATCAGGGCGTATTGCTGTATCTCTTCTTCCTGAAGATGTGGGGAATTCATAGTGCCTCCTTTTCGTATTTCATTAATAAATTTTCTTTCAGCATTTTCCTTGCGCGAAAAAGCGAACTTTTTACCGTGCCTTCCGCCAGCCCCGTAATTTGCGACAGTTCTTCATAGGTCATGGATTCCTGGTGGAAAAGAATGATAAGGGTTTTATAAACGGGTGGCAGTTTTTCTATTTCTTTTCCAACAATAAAGGCTGTCTCCTTGTTAAAAATCCTGGTTTCTGAACTGCTGGCGTTTACCGGGGTATTGTACAATGCTTCCGATGTGGCCGGAATGGTTTCCTTCTCAGTCAGATTTCCCGGATAAACCGGCTTTTTTTTGTCAATCCAGGTAAGACAAGTATTAAACGCAATTCGTGCGACCCAGGTAGAAAATTTGGATTGGAATTTAAAACCGGCCAGGTTGCGAAAAACCTTCAAATAGATATCCTGCGCCAGATCTTTCCGGTCTTCTGCAACCGGAATCATTTTAAAAACAATCTGGGCCACAAGATGCTCCGTATTGCCGATGAGGGTTGCAAAGGCACGGTGATTCCCACGCAAAACCTGTTCAATCAGTTGCTTATCTTCGGGATTATTTCCTAAATATGGGTTCACGTAATTGATGAGACCGGCGAGGTAGAATTTTGTTTCAATGAATCTAAACTAAATAGAGAGAATTTTGTAGGATTGCCTCTGTTTAAAAAAAACGGGTCTAACACAAACTTACCCCGGAAAATGTTCTGAAATCCCCTGTTTTCTTGATGGATTTAAGTCGGTAAAAATTCGGCGAAACATTAGATAGTTTCGAGATTGGATTACAATTTTGCCGGGGAGAAGATTTTTTATGGAAAAAGAGAAAAAAAAATCTGAAAAGAGGGAGAAAAAAGGCCCAGGTATCATGAGCCTTTTGAAGCCCTATCGGGGTATGATCTTTTTGTTGATATTTTTTGCCCTGTTGAGCAATGGCATCAACCTGGCCCTCCCCCGGATTGTTGCCAGCGGGATTGATTCATATCCCATGCATTATCATCTCCAGAAAATTCTGCTGGAATTTGTTTCGGCGTCCTTGGTCGTTTTTATTTTTACATATTTACAAAGCATCGTTCAAACCAATACCGCTGAACGGGTTGCCAGAGACCTACGGTCCCGACTGGCTGCGAAAATATCGACCCAATCCTATGTGTACATCGAAAAAACCAATCCATCCAAACTACTTACCAACCTGACTGCCGATGTCGATTCGGTCAAGATGTTTGTTTCTCAGGCGATCGTGGTTATAGCCTCCTCTTTGATCGTGATCATCGGCTCTTGTATCATGCTCTTCAGCATAAACTGGAAACTGGCATTTGCCATTGTGGGCATCATACCCATCATCGGGTTTTCCTTCTATTTATTCTCGAAAAAGGGACGCCCTATTTTTCTCAAAGGAAGAGAGGTAATCGACCGGCTCAATAAGGTAATCAATGAAAGTATTTTGGGAGCGGCACTTATCCGCGTTATCAATGCCCAGCAACCGGAATATGAAAAATTCCTCGCAGCCAATACAGAAGCAAAGACTTTGGGCTTGAGTATTCTGCGGATGTTTGCCTGGCTGATCCCCATCATTGTGCTTACAGCCAGTTTTGCCGGAATAACGATTTTGACCTTGGGCGGTCATTTTGTAATCAATGGAAGCATGACACTCGGGGATTTTGCTGCTTTCAATAGCTATCTGGCGGTGCTCATTTTCCCAATTATCATGATTGGATTCATGAGCAATGTCATCGTGCAGGCTTCAGCCAGTTATCAGCGACTGCAGGGCGTGCTGGATCAGCCGGAATTGCCTGATACTGGCACCGTGAAAGAACGGCTAAAAGGAGAAATTAAAATGGACAACGTTTCTGTTGTCTATGGACAGAAGCCGGCACTCAAAGAAATCAGCTTTGCGGTGGAAGCAGGATCCCGTGTCGCGATCATTGGACCCACGGCAGCCGGTAAATCACAATTGCTTTACCTTCTGACAGGACTCATAAAACCAAATGGGGGAACCATTTTATTTGACGGTAGAAATATTGATGAATACAACAAAGAAGATTTCTACAGCCAGGTCGGATTTGTGTTTCAGGATAGCATCATGTTCAATATGAGTATCCGGGCCAACATTGCATTCAGTGACCTGGTAACGGATGAGTCGTTGGAAAAAGCTATTGAAACTGCAGAGCTAAAAGATTTCATCGCCTCTTTGCCCGAAAAACTGAATACCGTCGTTTCCGAAAGAGGCACCAGTCTCTCAGGTGGACAAAAACAAAGAATCATGCTGGCCCGGGCTTTGGCGGTGAATCCGAGAATATTGCTTCTAGACGACTTCACGGCCCGGGTTGATAACCAGACAGAATTGAAAATTTTGAATAATGTCAGGAGAAACTATCCAGGCATTACGCTGATTTCTGTGACTCAAAAAATTGCTTCAGCAAAAAAATTTGATCAGGTTATTGTATTGATGGAAGGAGAGATCGTGGCTACGGGAACCCATGAAACTTTGATGACTACCAGTCCGGAATACGTGCAAATTTACGATTCACAACAAAGCACCAATGAATTACAACCTCAATGATATTTCCGGGAAGCAACAAAAAGCTTCCAATCTTGAAATCCTCCGTAAGCTGCTACAGCTGATGAAGGAAGAACACGGTAATTTATGGCTGGCGCTGTTTGCCATCCTGACGAATTCGGGATTGAATCTTTTGAGTCCTTTTATAATGGGTTATACCATCGATAAATTCATTGTACACAAAGATTTTCATGGAGTTTTGGTAAATGCAACACTGCTGGTTTGTATGGCGCTTATTTCCTTCACGGCCGGCACCCAGCAAACCCGCATTATGGGCGGCGTGGCCCAGCGAATGCTGTTTAAACTTCGCAATACACTGATCAACAAATTACAGGAGTTACCGGTTGCTTTTTTCAATCAAAACAAAACCGGTGATCTGATTTCAAGAATCAACAACGATACTGATAAGATCAATCAGTTCTTTTCCCAATCCTTCATGCAGTTTATCGGCAACATCGTAACCATGACGGGGGCAGGAATTTTTTTGCTGGCGATAAATTTCAAGCTTGGACTGGCTACTTTGGTCCCCGGCATCCTCATCGTGATTTTTACGCGAGCCGCTTCTGGCTGGGTAAAGAACAAAAATGCCGCGAGTATGAAAAATACCGGCGGACTGAGTGCTGAGATTCAGGAAGGGTTGAATAATTTTAAGGTTATCATAGCTTTCAACCGTCGCGATTATTTCAGAACGCGCTTTAATGAAGTCAACGATCAAAACTATAAAACTGCCAAGGCGGCCGGAATTGCCAATAATATTTTCATATCAGTCTATGGTTTTTTGGCCAGCATGGCCCAGTTGATTGTACTGACTTTTGGGATATATCTGATTTCCATAGGCCAATTTTCTATCGGTTTATTGGTCAGCTACCTTTCTTATTCCAACAATTTTTATAATCCCTTACGTCAATTGGCCGCACTCTGGACCACGTTCCAGGTGGCGATGGCTGGCTTTGATCGCGTATCGGTTATTTTAAATATGGAATCTGATTTGCCAGTGGTCAGTGACGATCGTAAAATGGACAATGCACCGCTGTTAGAATTTAGGAATGTTCATTTTGGATATGATGGTGGCAGAGAAATCTTACACAATATAAATTTCAGTCTGGATAGGGGTCGAACCTATGCATTGGTAGGACCCACTGGTGGTGGAAAAACAACCACAGCATCTTTGCTGGCAAGGTTATATGACCCAAATCAGGGACAGATATTTCTCAATGGTAAAAATATCCGTTCTTTCAGTGCCGAAGAAAGAACCAGAAGAATAGGATTTATTTTGCAGGAGCCTTTCCTTTTTTCAGGTACGGTGCGCGATAATATCCTTTACGGCAATGAAGTTTACCGTGAATATTCAAATGCAGCGCTGGAAGAAGTGATTAAAAACGCCAATCTGCAGAGTCTGCTGGCAATATTTGAAAATGGACTGGATACCAATGTGACAGCAGGAGGAGAGAGCATCAGCCTGGGACAAAAACAGTTAATTGCATTTATACGAGCCGTATTACGCAACCCGGATCTGCTTATCTTGGATGAAGCGACTGCCAATATTGATACAATCACCGAACAACTCTTGCAGGATATTCTCAACAAGTTACCCGAGGAAACCACTCGCGTAATCATCGCCCACCGCCTCAATACCATACAGAATGCCGATGAAATCTTTTTCGTCAATGCAGGAGAAGTGATCCGTGCGGGATCCTTTGACCATGCAGTGAACATGCTGCTGCAAGAAAAACGGGCGAGCTAATCTTTAGAATGGCAAATCATCTTCTTCCTGGATCCCCATTTCGGTGGGAGCAGGCGTCGTACCGGCTGCCGATACGGAAGCCGGCGCCGCCAGTTCAATTTTCCAGGCCTTAACATCCGTATACCAACGGCCGTTGTATTCACGGCTTTCCACATCAAAATCTATTTTCAGCTGGTTGCCGGTTTGTAACTGACTGGCATCAATTTTATCACCCCAAACGGAAACACATATTTTTTTGGGGTAGGTCGTTTCCGTTTCTACAATGATGTCCTGCTTTTTCCACTGGCCGTTCTTTCCGGCGCCAGTTTGCAAGGGAAGAACCTGTATAAGTTTGGCGGTGAGTTGCATAATAAAGGTGCTTAAAAACCAAAATTAATCATTCAATCTGAGTCTTTATAGGCTTTTTAGAAAATCATGTATGCCTTGGGTACTGGCCTTCCTGAATAAGGGGTGCAGATGCAAAGGTGGCAGGCAAAAAATAACTCTTTAAAAAATAATATGGTATATTTTCGGGGACGAATTCATCAAAAGGGAAAAATGCAAAAAAAAATCTCTAAAATCCTTCTCAGTCAGATTTTCATTTTTTTCTCTGTCTCGAACCACGTCTGGTCTCAGGCACTGACTCTTTCCCCGGATCAGGAAAGGGCCCGAGGAATTTTTAAGGAACTTATTGAGATCAATACGACCCATTCTACCGGCAATACGACGATGGCTGCCCAAGCCCTGGCGAAAAGACTGGTGGACGCAGGATTTGATCAGAAAGATGTGGCGGTGGTTGGACCCGCTGCCCGCAATCAAAACCTGGTTGTCCGATTTCGTGGGTCCGGAAAAAAAGCTCCGATCCTTTTTTTGGGGCACCTGGATGTAGTGGAAGCAAGAAGGGAAGACTGGTCTATGGATCCTTTTATCTTAACTGAAACCGGGGGCTATTTTTATGGACGCGGCAGCCTGGATATGAAGGAAAGCGATGCCATCCTGGTCTCCAACTTCATAAGAATGAAAAAGGAAGGATTTCTGCCCGACCGGGATTTAATCCTGGCATTGACGGCCGGTGAAGAAAGTGGTGGCGAGTATGATGGTGTGGAATGGCTGGTTAAAAACCGACACGCCTTGATCGACGCCGACTTCTGTATCAATTTGGATGCGGGTGAACCGCAGAGAAAGGGTGGTAAACGGGTTCTTCGCCCCGTGCAGATCAGTGAAAAGGGAATTTTCTACATGACCTTGGAAGTGAAAAATCCGGGAGGTCATAGTTCTCAGCCTTCAAAAAACAATGCAATCTATAGACTGGCCGACGGACTGGTGCATATGGAGGCCTACGACTTTCCTATTGAACTCTCAGGTATTACGAAGTCGTATTTTTCTGCAATGTCGGCAGCCGAAAGCGGACAAATCGCCGAAGACATGAAGGCTGTTGCTGGAAATATGCCGGATACCAGCGCAGTCAACCGACTGGCAAAACTCCCTTATTACAATGCCCTGATGCGGACTACTTGTGTAGCTACGGTTCTAGAGGCAGGAAATTCTATCAATGCCTTACCGCAACTGGCCAAAGCGACCGTGAACTGCCGGCTCCTGCCCGGAGCCACTCAGGAAGAGGTAGTAAAAACAATCACCGGAGTACTCGGTGATTCCCAGATCACTGTTTCTGTCATCATTCCCCTGATCGTTAGTCCACCCTCGGATCCGAAAGGGGAGATCATGCAAACCGTGCAACAGGTTTCCAACAAATTATGGCCAGGCATACCTGTATTGCCTATCATGGGAGTGGGTGCATCCGATGGCAAGTATCTACGCGCAGCAGGAATGCCTACTTACGGGATTTCCGGTGTTTTCCTGGAAGTGGATGATTTCCGCATGCACGGGAAAGATGAACGGATTCGGGTAGATGACTTCTATGATGGCCTTGAGTATAATTATGAGCTGATCAGGGCATTTTCCACGCAGCCCTAACAGCAAGGGATAACCTAAAACGTCCCAAGTATCTGAACGCCCGCACTAAAGTTTACATTTATGCAGGCATCAAAGAATCGCCAAAAAAATGTGAAATAAAAATAACCTGCATCTATCTTTACAGGATGCTTGTCTAATTCCCTGGTGTTTCACAACCGCCGTAAAAAGGTCCATGAGAGGTGTATTGCCTTCCATTGCTGCCATCTTATTTTGTCAATTGGCCTTGGCTAAAATTGAAAAAATATTTCCAAGGGTCCGCAGGTCTCTTTGTACGTTTTGCGATTCGACTAAGAAAAACACTTTAACGAAATCTGAGAGCCTAATGTCTCTTCCCAAACCCCCGAAAAGACCTTTTTACGGTACCTGGATCGATTATTTTTCCTCATCCCTTAGCATACATGCCGATTCAAGTTTTGAGTATTCCTGGAGTTCCAATATGAATGGAAGCTGGACTTCTGGAAAATGGGAACGGGTGAAGGACACATTTTTTTTCAGAAAGATTTCTTTGAACTATAATTCGCCAAATGCTTATCCTGCACCGGAGCGGTTGTGTCTGCATAAAGACAAACTCTATAGAATGGATGTTGATGGCCATTTGATGGAAGAGAAAATTTCTTCTTCCTTCTCGGTGAAAACAAGTCGCCGGTTTAAGACCTTTTATTTTAGAGAGAAGAGCCGCAACCGGTATTATTTTGATTCCAGTTACTACCAGGATGCTGCGGATCGAAGATTTAGGATGGGCTTTGGGATAAACTGGACGCTTCAGCCTTTAGCGGGTTATCGGGTAGTGGGTTCTTTTGGATTCAGCCTTTCACCCAGATATATTTTCGAACCTACCCATCCTTCTTACTGGTCTATTGGAATTCCCCTGACGACGGGGTTCTCCCGGTTGGACGACTCAGCCAGCGTAGACTTGAAACTTGGACTGATGTTCGATTTACCTCTGATATTAAATTTTAACCATGAGCTGGGAGGGGTAGCAGGTGGAGGAAGCCGGTTTGGATATTTCGTGGGAGGAGGAATCGGATATCATTACAATCATTTTACGGCAGCCAACGACAAAGGAACAATTACTGAACAGGTGAATGGTTTTGGTCCGGTAATAAACGGGGGGATTCGATTTTCCTTTAAAAAATACCGGATTCAACAGTTGGAGTGCAAATTTTCCTATATGAAAATGATGGTCGCTTCCAAACCCGATATTATTGGCATCGGGCTGGTTATGAATTTTTAAGGATTTTTCTTCGTTGTGGCGTACCTTAAACTTATTCTTGAGACAGATCCTCGCTTCAGATGAAAAAATATTTTGTTTTGAAACTACTGCCACCCCGTTCAACGTTTGGACAGGATATGACTCCCGAGGAAAGAAAAATTATGGGTTTACATTCCGCTTACTGGAAGGGACTCATGGTTCAGGGATTGGTCGTGGTGTACGGTCCGGTTTTGGATCCGCAGGGAGTATTCGGACTGGGAATTGTAGGCGTTGAGGAAGAAGGGAAAGTGAAGGAAATTACTGACGCGGACCCAGCCAACGGCCTTAACCGATATGAATATTATCCAATGTTGGCTGTCTTACCTGATAAATAATCAAGTGGTCTTCATGTTTTTGTCTGCTCCATATTAAATAAAATTACGAGTGGTGATACTTCAAAATAAAAATGCAGTTGTATATGGCGCGGGGGGTTCGCTGGGTAGTGCCGTTGCCAAAGCACTGGCTTCCTCGGGTGCCCGGTTATATTTAACCGGGCGTCACACCGGCTCTGTCCAAAAAGTAGCCGATGAAATTCTTTCATCGGGAGGTTTTGCACAGGTGGACCAGGTGGATGCGCTGGATGAAAAAGCCATCCATCATCATTTGGAAAAGATGGTAAGCCATGCTGGAAAAATCGACATCTCTTTCAATGCCACCGGTGTGGAGGTTGTTCAAAATATTCCCTTAACCGAAATGAAAGTGCATGATTTTATTCGACCGGTTACCCTCATGCTGCAGTCCCGATTTCTCACCGCTACTGCCGCCGGCCGGATGATGGCCAAACAAAAATCTGGCGTCATATTGTCTCTTTCAGCAACACCCGGGGGAATCGGTTACCCTTATACAGGCGGATTTGCACCTGCCTGTTGCGCTATAGAGAGTCTTTCCAGAAACCTGGCTTCTGAATTAGGGATATATGGAGTGCGGGTGGTGAATATGCGTTCGGGTGGTTCACCTGACTCAAAAGTTTTTAAGGAGGCGATAGATAACAACCCTGAAGTTATGACTACAGTCATTCGAATGATGGAAGAAGACACCATGCTCAAAAAACTTCCTTTGATGGCCGACATAGCGAATCTGGCCGTATTCCTGTCATCCGACATGGCTGGCAAAATAACCGGCGTCACGGTGGATGTGACCAGCGGAACGACGGCGGGATTAAATTACAGGGTGGCTCGTCAAAAGTAAATGGGTTGTAAACTTTAGTTTCAAAAAATAGATCCTCCCCAAATTTTGTTTGGGGGGACAATTCTTCACTACATTCGCAAAAAAAATCTTATGGGCATCGCCGATAAATTATTCCAAATGAAAAACGAAAAGGCTTCGGCCAACTTAAAAGCGGGAAAGGATTTTTTGGAGGCCAATAAACAAAAACCGGGCATTGTCGCACTGCCAAGTGGTTTGCAGTACGAAATAATAACCGAAGGAAACGGTATAAAACCATTGGCAAGCAATAAAGTTACTTGTCACTACCATGGTACATTGATAGATGGATCTGTTTTCGACAGTTCAGTAAAACGCGGTCAGCCCGCCACATTTCCGTTGAATATGGTTATCAAAGGATGGACTGAAGGCCTTCAGCTTATGGCGGTAGGCAGCAAGTGGCGTTTCTTCATCCCACCCCAGCTGGCCTACGGTGAAAGACAAACGGGGGCCCAGATCGGTCCAAACAGTACTTTGATATTTGAAGTGGAGTTGCTGGGCGTGAGTTGACGGGTTGTCTTTTCACAGGTGCTTCAATCTATTAATCGGTTCGAGAGAATTTCCATGAACTGAGTATAATATTAAATTTATTCACCTGTAAAAAGTACATCATGAAACAAGAATTTATGTTGTATATACGCAACGGCGGTGACGCCAAGCTGGCTTTATCGGAAAACGAACATTTTGATTTTATCAAAAAATGTGAAATCTATATTGGCCGGTTAAAAGCAACAGATAATCTTATCGCTGCCCAACCCTTGTTAAGAGAGGGATTGGTGATTTCACGAAAAAATGGCGTATGGGGGACCAAAAAAATTGACCCTTCTCGCGAGGTTCAGGTTGGTTATTATCACATCAGGGCGAATGACTTACAAGAGGCTGTCTCAATCGCTCAGGAAAACCCTGAATTTGAATATGTTCCCTCTGCAACTATTGAAGTAAGGCAGATTAAAACAAAAGAGGTAAAAACAAGTTTTGTTTATCCCTCTATGTGAGCCCAGATTCAAGTTGTATAAATATGATTTTGAATGATCTCAAGGTTTTGTAGCTTTCTGAGCAAGCCGGCATCTTCCCAGAGAATCATGAAGGTATTTGTAATCCTCTCGTTGTTTTTACTTTCATCTGTTGGAACTTTTAGTCAGACAGGGGAGGGCAGACTAACTATTTCGCATTTAACGGGCGATTTTTACGTTTACACGACTTATGGAACATTCAAAGGTGACCCGGTACCTTCCAATAGTATGTACCTGGTCACTTCAAGGGGAGTTGTCCTTTTTGACACGCCCTGGGACAGTACTCAATTTCAACCTTTATTGGATAGTATAAGAGCCAGGCACCACCAAGAGGTAATCCTGTGCATTTCAACCCATTTTCATGATGATAGAACGGCGGGCCTTGAATTTTACAGACGAAAGGGCATAAAGACTTATACAACGGAACAAACGGATGAATTCAGTAAAATGAAAAGTGGGAAAAGGGCTGAATTTTTAATATATCAAGACACTCTGTTTATAGTGGGTCAACATACTTTCCAAACCTATTATGGCGGAGAAGGTCATTCTCCGGACAATATTGTCATTTGGTTTGATAAGGAAAAAATATTGTATGGAGGCTGCTTGGTTAAAAGCACCGAAGCAGAGGACCTGGGGAACTTATCGGATGCGAATGTTAAGGAATGGGCTCTTACGATAAAAAAGATTCAGCAAAAATTTAGAGATCCTATCTATATAATTCCTGGCCATTTGGACTGGCAGAGTAAGGAATCCCTCACGCATACAGTTATGCTGATTCAACAGTACAATGAAAAAACCGAAAGTAAAACCAAGTAGCATTCGGCTATTTATTGAGCTGGAAATTTGGGTCTCCTGTTTGCCACAACAAAAAGGCATCCTGATCGGCAAAATTGCTAAATGTCACCAAGCGGTTTTCAGTGAAATGTCCATTGTTTAAGTCGACCCTGAGCAAAACCGGTTTATTGGATGAAGTAGCGTTTTGTAAGGCGCCGGCAAATTTACCTGGTTGCCAAGGGGCAACCCGGGCATCATTGATACCGGTTGCACAGAGAACGGCAGGGTACTTTATACCCTTTTGTACATGACTTAACGCGTCCATTTCAATCAATGCTTTACATTCTATGGAGTCCTGCACGGTTCCATATTCCTTGCTATTGGCAGGCCCATCCGTTCCGTATTCCGATCTCAATGCATTGGCATCTCCTACATTGCACACGGCTGCCGCAAATAAGTCTGGTCGTTCGGTTATAGCCCGACCAATCAAAATACCTCCTGCACTCGTTCCGGTCCCGGCCAGTCTGTCTCTGGTTGTGTAACCATTATTTATAAGATATTCGGCACAGGCGATAAAATCTTTCCAGGTATTTGGCTTAGTGGTTTTATAGCCGCTTAAATGCCAGTTCTCTCCTTTTTCTCCTCCTCCTCTTACATGCGCGACTGCTAGAACAACTCCCTGGTTTATCAACGCCAGGTTCATGACAGAAAAATATGGAGAATAAGAATAGCCGTAACAACCATAACCTGTCAGAATGCAACTATTGTTACCGTTAAGAACGGCCCTTTTATTATACAATATGGACAATGGAACCATCGTGCCGTCATGGGATGGGACCTCTACTTCTTTAACCGCAATATTGTCAACACCAGGATAATTAACGGTTTCATCAAATCGACTTTTATGATATTGATTGGTTTTTGCGTTAAAATCATACAGGGAGAAAGGCCGGTTCCAGGAGGTAACGCCAAAAATAGTTGAGTCAGTTTTATTGCTGGAAAATACAACCGATACCTGCCCTTGCAATTCCCTTACTATACTTTCGGAAACAGCCGTTTTAAAATTATATTTAATAATATTGTTGTTGATACCATCTGTGAGCGTAATAATTAAGTAATCCTTCGTGCCACTGATATCGCTGATTTTATTATTTCCTTCCTTATAAATGGTGATTGCGTTGGCAATATCAGGTGAATCTATATTTGTTCTGGTAATTCTATAATTGGGCGCATCCTTGTAGGTAAGCATATATAAATCTTTTCCGTGCACCAGGGAATTGGTGATCTTATCTTCTTTTTTAAATAACAGTTTCCATGGAATAGCACTATTCTGAATTCGGGAAACTGGCGCATAGTAGGCTCTATACTCGTTGGCGGCGGTAAATAGAAAACCTATAAGGTATTTTTTTTCGTCATCGAGTGTTACATAACATATATCTTCCGGCGCAATGGGTAGTTGTTTATATTTTGAAGCCGAGAAAATCTCTTTGTCACGTGTGCGGTCCGTTCCCATAATATGAAGCATGGATTTTAGATTCAAATGAAATTCTACGGCATCTTCTTTAAATGAAGTATGTGCGGTATACAAAAACGAATCGTCATTTACCCAGGCCGAAACTCCATACAAGGTAGGAGCCAGTGAATCTGTATAGAATTGCTTTGTAGCTACCTTCATGATCCTAATGGTGGCTACTTCTCCACCACCTTCTGCCGTTTCTATTGTAATGTTCTTCGCATGTGTGGATGGCGTGAAGTTCTTAATATTCAGAGTATGGCCTTTTTTAAAGGTCATGGGATTAAAAAGTAAAATTTCTTTGCCCTGACCTATTTTTCGACAATAAAGACTGGCGACCGGTTCACCAGCCATGCGTTTTTTATAAAACCAGAGTGAATCAACCAAAACCATTCCGGAGTAGGAAGTTGTTTGTAATTTGTCCAGGGCGATAAATTCATTTAGAAGGCTGTCTCTTCCGGAAATGTTTTTTAAAATGTTGTGACTGTAATCAGCCTGTTGTTTAAACCATTCTTGAACAGAGTTATCGTCTAAATGTTCCATCCAGCGATAATGGTCTGTAATGGGTTTTCCGAAATAAATATCGGTGCTATCTACCATTTTAGTAGTTGGATAACTCCATTGTCCTTTGGTTGCAAGACCAATAAATAGGACAAATAATAGCGTAAGAATATTTTTCATGGTAGGTTGTTTTTGCTATGTAATGTTGATACCTATTAATTTGTAGCCGGTGCGGTAAAATCGATTGAAATACCGCTAATGAAGTTAATAAAATTATTTACCCAATGAGCATTGAATTTGCCTCATTCTGATCTCAATTGACTGCTGGGATTTAAAAAAGCCGCTCGCAGAATCTGCATCGTGATGGTGAGCAGGGCAATGACAAGCATGCCCAAGCCAACGGACAAGAAAACCCAGAAGGAGATGCCGATTCTGTATTCATATTGCTGCAACCATTTATGGAGAAAATACCAGGAGATAGGACTGGCGATGAGAAATGAGATGAAAACCAATTGGATGAATTCAGAAGAAATTAGTTGTCATAGACTGAAGACTGTGGCTCCTAAAATTTTCCTAATGGCAATTTCCCGTGTACGTTGTTCGGCAATAAAGGATGCCAGGCCAAACAGTCCAAGGCAGGATATTACAATGGCCAAAACGCAGAAAACGGTGGAGATATTTCCAATATGTTCTTCATCAGAGAATTTCATATTATAGTTATCAGCCGTAAATGAATATTCGAAAGGGGTGTCCGGATCAAAGTGGCTGAACACTTTTGCGATGCCGTTTAAGGCAATGGGGGATGGGACATTTTGTTTTAAGCGGATAAGAATGAAACTTATTTTCCTGTTGAAAAGCGTAAAAAATACCGGATCTGCCGGTTTGTACGGCGATTCCATAATCATATTTTTCACCACGCCAACGATGAAATGATTTTTATCATGCCAGTGAATCATCTGACCAACGGGATTTTTCAATCCAGTAAAATCAACGGCTGCCTGATTTAAGATAAAGGCACCACTGTCTGATGGAAAGTCTCGTGAGAAATCTCGGCCTTCTATCACCTTCCAGTCAATCGTTTTCCCAAAATCGTAACTCACAAAAAGAGTACCGATGATCGCCAGCTGGTTTGGATCTTTGCCTGGCCAACTATAGCCCATCATGCTGTTCCTGACTTCGGTGGATGGACTGGAGGACTCGGCTACATTTTCGACGAGCCCTGTTTGTAGAAGGTCGTTTCTCAGGGCTTCGTAGTGGGACTTGATGGATTCTGATTTCATTTCTGTGATGATCAGTCGCTGTGTGGAGTATCCTACCGGCCTGCTTTTCGCAAGCTGGATCTGCTGGTAGACGACAACGGTTCCTATGATCAGCGCAATACAAACGGTAAATTGCAATACGACCATTATTTTTCTGGGAAGAGACGCCGGTTTTCCATCCTTTAAATTTCCTTTAAGTACTTGAATGGGCTTAAAACCAGAGAGAAAAAAAGCCGGATAACTGCCTGCCAGCAATCCCGTAAAAATGGTAAATCCAGCCAGGCATAACCAAAAACCGGGATTTCCAAAAGGAATGGACAATTGCTTTCCTGCCAGTAGATTAAAATTGGGTAGATATAACCATGCCGTGATCAGAGATAATATCAGGGCAATAAAAGTCATGGTGAATGATTCACCAATAAACTGACCTATTAGTTGCTTCCGGGAGGATCCCAGTGTTTTGCGAATACCAACTTCTTTGGCTCTTTTTTCACTTCTTGCTGTACTGAGATTCATGAAGTTGATGCAGGCGAGTGTGAGTACAAAAACTCCTATGACTGCGAACAACCAGACGAACTGTATTCTCCCTTCGGTATTTCTTCCCTCTGCTTTGAAATTGGTGTATAAATGCCAACGGTCCATCGGGTGAATCATCAGTTCCTCCCAACCGCCTACGATGTGTGATTTCGTCAGATTTTTTATTTTGGCGGATAAACCTTCAAAGGAAGCCTGGTCATGCAGCCCGACAAAAACCTGGAAATGGTGATCAAGCCAATCGTCCGTATGGGTATTACCCGCGTTATTTTTGTTCTCCCATGCGCATAAAAATTGAACACCATGAAAGTCGGTGTTAAAGGGGAGATCTTCATAAACGCCAGCAACCTTCATTTCATATTCCCTGTTTAAAGAAATTACTTTGTTCAGGGGATTCTTATCACCAAAAAGACTTTTCGCCAGCGATTCACTGATCAGCATGGCCGAAGGATCGGAGAATCCCTTAAAACTCCCTCGCTTCATATTCAATGTAAGCATGGAAGGGAAGTCGGCTTCAGCCCAATAGCCATATGCATTGATTTTTTTATCATCTATAAGTAATGTGGCACTCGTTTCCTTAGTTAAGGAGACTTGTTTAATTTCCTCAGAGTAGTTATTTCTTAAGGCGGCGGCAATGGGAACAGAAGAAAACTCTTCCCACGATGTGACACCATTAAATGTTTCGATGGAAACGATTTCTCCCAATCGAGCATGATTTTTATGGTAATGGTTGAATGAAATTTCATCCCAAAGCCATAGGCCGATCAATAAGGCTACCGACATACCGATGGCCAGTCCGAGGATATTTATACTGCTGAATACTTTATTTTTCAGCAAATTTCTAAACATTATTTTAATGTAGTTTACCAGCATAACTTATAAATGGCAAATTAGGGAATATGTTTTATAACTAACAAATTAGTTAAGGCTGGTTGGCAGCAATCGATGATTCCGTCAAAAATTTATCTTTACCAGCCATTTATTCTTTTAGTAGGGGCATGCGCATTCTATCATTAACAAAAACAATCGATGAAAAATAATGGGATTATCATTTGGATGGCCTGGCTGTTGGCCATTACCAGTTGTCAGACAAAGAAAGAAAAATCTGTTGGACCCACAGACGTTAACACCATCGGAAAGGTGGAAATTTATGACAGCGGCGCATCCCATCTGATAGATCGCAATGCCACGGTTGAAGTCATTGGTAAAAATTATAAATGGAGTGAAGGGCCCGTTTGGGTACCGGCTAAGCAAATGCTGCTTTTTTCTGCGGTTCTGGAAAATAAAATCTATCGCTGGAATGGAAAAGATACACCGCTCCTTTACCTGAGTCCCTCAGGATATACGGATACTGCTTATCGGAACGGGGAAAATGGTTCCAATGGTCTTGCGTTGGATAGGGACGGAAAACTAATTCTTTGTCAGTCCGGAAATCGACAGGTAGTCCGTATGAACGCACCTTTGGATACACCGGCTCCTAAATTTAGCGTATTGGCAAAATATTATCGGGGCAAAAAGTTTAACAGCCCCAATGATCTGATAGCGGACAGCAGAAACAATATCTACTTTACGGATCCCATTTATGGATTGCCGAAGAAACAGGACGATCCGACAAGAGAATTGAATTTTGAAGGCGTGTACAAAATCAGCTCAACAGGTAAGGTCAGTTTGCTGATTGATAGCATATCCCGACCCAACGGGATCGCTCTTTCTCCGGATGAAAAAATATTGTATGTCGGCAGCAGCGACGATCATACCCGCTGGTATGCTTACTACCTGGATAGTCTGGGCAATATAAAAAGTGGTGGAGTACTCCTGGATGGCACCCTCCTAAAAGAGAGGGCCACTACGGTCAAGGAGGGGGCCGATGGCTTTAAGACCGATCAATACGGCAATATTTTTAGTACCGGTCCCGATGGCATCAACATTCTGTCGCCGCAGGGTAAGTTATTGGGTTTGATAAGAATATACAATAAACGAACTTCCAACTGCGCATTTAACGAAACCAAGGATGTACTATTTATTACGGCCGATGACTGGGTACTGAAG
>JABDAN010000059.1 GCA_013289175.1 Bacteroidota bacterium | reverse complement strand
GGGAGACATCTCGTAAAATTGCGCGCTCTTGCCGGGTGATATGGGAAGTAAATAGGTAAAATCGGGACTCACCATGGGATTCATACAACCTTTCTGAAAAGCGCTGTTGTACTTGATCTGGGTAGGAAGCTGGGGGTCAATGGCAGTCACGGTAAATAGTTTGGTGTATCCCGGCTTTACTTCTGCGTGAAAAGGAAGGGGTCGATCGCATTTTACATTGTTGAAAACCGTGAATCCCAGTTCCAGAATATAGTTACAATAGGCATAGTTGATCCATTGATCCATCCAATCACCAAAAAAGGAAAAACAAGCAGCATTTTGTTGAACCTTGTAGACAAAAACATAATTGAATCGATTGAATATGCCTATAAAATTAATTCTGAATCTGGACTTTCCAGGCCTGTTTTTGATTCTTGGCATTCACGACATACAAAAAATAAATACCAGAAGATAGGCTTGAAGGAAACTGGATGGTCATCAAATTTAAGCCGGAGGTGACGAGGGTTTGCGTAAACAGCCTTTGACCCTGCGGATTGACCAGTTCAACCTGCAGGGGTTCGTTGTTGGTGAAGTTGACATTGTTTTTAAGGTAAACCAAATGTTTCGCCGGATTGGGGAAGAGCTGAATAATGGCCAGGTTGAATGAAACCAGGATGTTTTTAGAATAAGAAAAGTGCTGTTGTTTGTCCACCATTTTTAAACGGTAGTAGTTGGCGCCCTGCGAAGGGTTGTTGTCCACAAAACTATAGGACTGTGAAAATGGCGAGTCACCCTGGCCAGGCACCGAACCAATCAGATTAAAATCGGTGGTCGTCAGACTGTGTTCCACTTCAAAATGGTCAAAATTTAAGGACGAGCCCGTGGTCCAGTTCAGCAAACTGTATTGATTGTTGATATTGGTACCGGTGAAATCCGTGAGGTCCACAGCAAGGGTATCCTGCTCAAGGATGACAGAAAGATGATCGGCCACTGCCGTTCCCGACAAAGTATTGTTGTGTGTGGTATAGGCCAGCCCAACATAGGGATGGTTTCCCAAGGCAACCGTGACAGAATCCACCGCCTGCCAGCTGAGGCTGTCGGCGGAAATATATCCAACATATTTATTTCCGTTGCAGGAAATCCTGACCCAGTAGGGAGCCAGGATACCACCTCCGAAATCGGTACTGGCGCTGATATCTCCTGCCTGGATCCGGTATTGAAACAAAGGTCCGTTCAGTGCCGACACGGCCATAAATACATTCGGAGAGCCTGGATCCAGGTTGGCCCGGATCATGACGCCACATTTTGCCCAAGGATCGGTATGTTGGGTGGAAACAACCCGGGCCGTAACCACGGCTGTACCGGCCAGCAAGGGCTGAAAAACACTGTGAAAAGCATCCGCCACATCCCAGATATCCGTGCCGGAGGCCGTCAGCGTATAGGTTCCATCGTTGTAACAAACATCGCCGGGGTAATATACATATCCGATATCGGCGCTGTTCCAGGGACTGGGTAAGGGATTGGGACACTGACTGGCCGCAGGTGCATGGAGGCCATAGACCAGCAGCTTGCCGGAGAAGGTGGCCAGATACACTTTACCATTGGCAATGGTCGGGGGAACAAATTTGGCAAATTTTCCAACGGAGTCCCGGATACCGCTCAAATTGCTGTTCCAGAGTTCATGACTGATATCGGTTGCATCAAAAGCCTGCAATATGCCCGGTACGATGGTATGGTTTGCATCGCCATTGATGGGATGGGAAGCCCATAGAATGCCCGTGGCGGCTTGCGACCCATCGGAAGAAACAGAAAGCATAGCACCCGGCATTCCGTAGGGAAGCACGGTGTTACCGACAATTTTATTGAGCGTATCGAAAATAAGACTGGCCCGCTGAAAAGGAAACTGTTTTAAGTATCCATCTTCGGCCCAGGCATAGATGTATTCCTTTCCTTTATCGTCCTGGTAGTAGGTCGGAGAACCGTGGATATGTTTTTCTCCATTGTATTTGGCGTTTACATCCAGTAGCTGGCGCACATTGCTGTTGTCTGATGTCATCCCACCCATTTGGGTATTGTCAATGAGGTACAAATAACTCTCTTTGCTGCCAGAGACCGACAGATGGGTGTTGGGAATAATCAACACCCCATCCACCCCATAGTCCAGGTCCTGGTCATTGAGGTATTGATAATCGGCCGGCGTAAAAAAATCCACGACTTTCAGCTGTCCGGATGCAGTAGACAATTTTAAAAGACTTTCGCCCCGGTCGGCGGTATCGTTTGGATTTCCATTCTTCCCGGTTGTTCCATTTCCGGTTGAAACGTATAAAAACCCGTCATCATCGACGGCCGGCCCCTGGCCGCTCATCCAGATGCCCGCCAGACCCCCGTCGGGGCTCGCGTTGTATATATATTTCTGTTCGAGGGTAGCTGCATCGTATCCCAGGATCCATCCATGGTAAGGTCCCCAGTCGCAATGCGATGACCAGGCAATGTATACAGTTCCCTGGTAGAGCAGCAGGGCGGGCCGCTGATTGGCAGTCTGTTGGTTAAAAGTAATGGTTCCCCCAATGCTTCCGTCTCCATTTCCGGTAGCCATGGCAGTTATATAAACGGGTGGCAACTTGTCGGTACCCGTCTTCAGATCCAGGGCATGCAGGTATTGAACAAAAACCGCAAATCCGCTGTTGGTGACACTACGGGAGACAACATAAATTGTTTGAGAAGTGGTATCAATCACCGGCGTTCCGACTATGCCCATCTGTCCGCTAAAATCTATATAGTTTCCACCGC
Source organism: Bacteroidota bacterium (assembly GCA_013289175.1). Taxonomy (GTDB): domain Bacteria; phylum Bacteroidota; class Bacteroidia; order Chitinophagales; family Chitinophagaceae; genus Puia. Next base: position 17,265 of record JABDAN010000059.1, on the reverse strand, counting down.
AGGCACCCGCCATATCTGAGTTTCTGATGGGGCGGTAGGAATTGGTATTACCCGGATTGTAGGTCAGGTTGGTTTGCCAGTAGGGACTCATCGTCGCCGAATCGTCCGCATCAAATGCATATACACTGTTGTTAACCGTAGCTACGATCACTATGTTGTGAACGCCTCCACCGATGAAAGCCTGGTTGATCACCAGTGGCTGGCAATAGATCTGGTCGTCTACCAGACGGGCAAATATTTTACCAAAGCCTCCGGATTCCACGCCGGCCTGGGTTAGGATTTTTTCACCCGGATTCCATCCGGTCCTTTTCAGGTCATTGTGTTGGGTAACGACATTCTGTGCCTCGACAGGCAGCAAACCAATTGCCAGACAAAGGAGCCAGTATATTTTAGTGAAAATTCGGCGAGTAGGATTAGAAAAAGAATTTCTCAGCATTCGTTGTTTAAGGTGATCGGTCGCTAAAAATATAGAAATTTTTCGGCTTCACCTATCTTCGAAGTCAGGTCCGCTTCAAAAACCAATCAGCGCAGTTCGTTGAGTCCTACCATTTGTTTTTTATCCTGATCCCAGATTTTCAAACGCAGACAGGCAATGACCTCTCCTATTTTAAGGGATGTTCGCTTGCAATGCTGCAATTCCTTGAAATGGGCCATCACTTCCGGGAGACGGTAAAAAGGTATTTTTGAATTCAGGTGGTGGATATGGTGATAACCGATGTTTCCAGTGAGCCAGGCCATAACCGGACTCATCTTCATATAACTGGATGATTCCATCGCCGCTTTCTCATAGGCCCAATCGTTGTTTTCTGCAAAAGTGACACCTGGAAAATTGTGCTGCGCGTAAAACAGGTAGGCTCCCATCGCAAAGGCTATCAAGAATGGAAGAAAAAACAAACAAAACCATATTTGCCATCCGCAAAAAACAAATATGAGAACAGACAAAGTGATGTGAATGACCAGGGCAATCAGGGAATCGAAGTGTTTGCGGGGACTGCTCACAAAGGAAGCAATACACATTCCAAATATAAACATAGAAAAGTATCCCAATGCAATGGTCAGTGGATGACGAATGGCCAGGTATTCAAATTTCTGGCGGCCGCTCATTTCCTGATATTTTTTTTTGGTAGCGATCGGATAGGATCCGATGCTGGCACTGAATAATTTGGAATTGTTGTTGTGGTGATGATCGTGCGATCTTTTCCAGATGCTGGTAGGAGAAAGCACGAAAAAGCCAAACACCGTCATGATAAAATTGGCAGGCTTGGAATGAGTCAGAATGGAATGGTGTTGGTGATCATGATAAATGATAAACATTCTGACCATCAGCATTCCGGCTACAATACTGAATAATATTTTTAGGGCAAATATGGGAACCACTACCGTGGCAGCCAAAGCGATGATGAGAAATAAAATTGTTGAGAGTGCGTAAAACCAGCTTTTGCTCCGGATTTCTTTGGCGAAGGGCTTTGTAGCCAAAATCAGTTCTTTACCGGATAACATACGTAGTACTTTTTATTATTTTGGCCTTTGGTGTTTCCATCTCCGGTGTGTCCACAACCAATTTTCTGGTTGACTCCGGATATCAGATTCCAGCCTTCTGGTATGTATTTCGGTAATCGTCCCGCTTCTCTGAAGACTCAAAGGTAGTTCTATTCTTTCAGCAAACACAGTATAGTAGCCCCTTTTAACTCTTCTTATGGTAATATATACGATGGGATAACGAATCTTTAACGCGATTTTTTCAATCCCCAAAAATATCGGTGTATCCTGGTTGAGAAAACTCATCCAGTAAGCCCGGTCGGGAAGCGGAGACTGATCTGCGATGAATGCAGTGGCTGTCAATGCACTCCTGTTGTTCAGCATGTCCCGCAAAGTGTCTTTCATAGCGATCAGCCGTGTTCCAAAACGGGTACGCATTCGGTAAACCAATCCATTGAAATATTTATTGGACAACGGATGATAAATTACATATAACTGGTGCCTGCAACAGATACTAAATGTGTTACCGCCCCACTCCCAGTTTCCAAAATGGCCCATCACCACCATGAAACTTTGATTTTCCACAGCAAGCTGATCAAAAATGGCCTGTGTTTCCGGTTGAAAGGAACAATGTTTGACCATGCTTTTTTTAGAAATGGTCAATGTCTTGAATGTCTCCAGAAAAAGATCGCAGAAATAACGGTAAAAGCGACTTTCTATTTCCCGGATCTCTTTTTGTGTTTTTTCTGGAAAGGAGCGAACCAAATTCAGGCGGACAACCCCGCGCCGGTAGCGAATCAGATGGTACATGAGGATATACACCCCGTCGGAAAGCAAGTAAAGCAATGGAAAGGGAATGGCAGAAAGCAGATATATAAACGGAAGGCTGACGTAATAAAGGAGGCCCTGGAGTAGATTTTTCACTGGGAAAAAATCAAAGATATGGCAATAAAACATAGTAGATTGCGTTATCATTTGTTATGATTTCCACCATGAGATTCAGATCCTGCCGTGCTTATGTTATTGGCTTTGTAGTGGTCATGATATTCAGCTGCAACAAAAGCAATCCTCTACAAACCGGTACACCTGCCGATTATTATCCGATGCATCTGGGGAGCTACATCATTTACCGCATGGATTCTCTTAAATTCGTCAATGTTGGATCTTCAGACACCATCATCAGCTACCTGGCAAAAGAAGTAGTGGAAGACAGTATTACCGACAATCTGGGAAGGCCCAGTTATCGAGTTACCCGGTACCTGAGTGATACGACGGGCACTGCTCCCTGGGTTCCATCGATTGCCTACATGGTTACACCCACCCCCACCTCGGTGGAAGTAGTTGAAAACAACCTCCGATTTATTAAAATGGTAACGCCGGTACAGGACTATATTTCCTGGTTGGGCAATGCCTATATCGATACCAAATCAGACATATCCCAGGTTCCCTATATGGATGGATGGAATTATACCTATGACAGCACTGGTATGCCCTTCCTTACACTCGGAGGGGTAGTTCCCCAAGCGGTCGTTGTCCATGAAGCGGATGATGTTTCTGGACTGGGAGACGGCTCCTACACCCAAACGATTTTTAGTGAGGAAGCATATGGAAAGGACATTGGGCTCATCTACCGGAAATTTCTCTATTCTGTTTATCAATCCCCTAATGTGGAATACCCTTCCGGCGTAACCATTGGATACGGACTCACCTTCAATATGGTCTCCCACAATTAACAAATTTTCACAGCGGAGCCGGATCGCTGTTTCATATTTTATTTGGCTGCTCAGGCCGGAATTTTTCCCCGTTAATCCCGGCAGATGGCTTCATGACATCCGGACGAAATACCACTGGCCTAGGGGTTCGGTCGCAAACGCCCTCCCCAATAAACAGCTTTGACTTTCCAGAGGGCTCTATCACTTGGTCTGCAGAAAGATATCCAGCTGCTGATAAAACCACGCAGGCTCATCATACATGATAAAATGACGGGAAGAATCATTTAGCTTAATGGTCACATTTTTTGCCAGGCTGAATTGATCCGCATATCGATTGTAGGTACTTTCCCGGGTAGCACCATACTTAATATAACTTGACCAGTCTCCCAGCAGCAATACAGGGCAGATTATTTTTTTCATATCGGGCCGGAGATCAATGCTGAACAGTTCATACATCATTTCGCCCTGGGTGGCCGGATCGGAGTGTACGGCCATTTCCGATACCAAAGAGATCTTGGCCGTATCCCGCATCATTGTTGGAAGGGAAAACTTTTGGTATTGTTCAACTTGCGCCGGAGTCAAATTTTCCAGGGTTTTTTTTATCATCTGCCCTGTTATACGGGTGCTGTCAAGGGATACATCTGGAGCCATAAAAAGCGCGGGAAGAAAAGGAGCACTGCTGACGACAATCAAGTCCCCGGGCAGACCGGGATACAGCACAGCAATTTGCATCGCAATAACGCCCCCCAGGCTATGGCCTACAATGATGGGTTTATAGAGTTTTTGTTGCTGAATAAATCCAGCAAGTTCGATGGCCAAACTCCGGATCAGGCTGTCTGGCCGGATGGGTGGCTGACCTGCAAATCCCGGCAACGTAATTTGATAACAGGCATAATGGGATTTAAAATGGTTGACTGTTTCCTGCCACACTTTACCCGAGCAGTACAATCCGGCAATCAAAATCATCGGCCGGCCTTCTCCGGTTTTTTCGACGGCAAAAGAATAACCGGAATGGACAGATTGAGCTGAAAGGGATTGCGAGAACGGTAGACCGGTCAACAAAACCCATGTAAAAATACTCAGGAGGAAGTTGGAACGAATACTGCTTTTTTGCTGGTTCATATATGTTATTTTAAAGCAAATGGACAAATCAGAACCGGTCCAATAAAATAGATTGGACGATTCTGCCCAAAGAATGGATGAACGTTCGCAAGAAGGAACAGGATCTCTTGTTCAGCCCAAAACCTACCCAATATCCGGGTTGTAGGGAACCCAAGTGTGTTCATCCAGGAATCCGGTGCGTTCATCCATTCTGATTGCTGAATCCAGTGAAAAAGATAACTTGGCTCTTCAACGTCTTCCATGAACAAAATTTTCCGATACCGGTTTCACATACTTTTTTGGATAGTCTATTACATTTTCTGGACATGGTTTTCAATCCATTCCTATAACACCCCTTTCCCCCTGGCTTTGCTTTCCACTACACTTTATTTTGTCGCTCAGGCCAGCGTTGGCTATATATCGATCTATTATTTGCTACCGAGGTTTTTTTTTAAAAGAAAATACGGGTGGTTTGCTTTATGTGTGTTGGGTCTTGTCCTGCTTGGTTCGCTTTTTTTGAGTGCGGGCATGACGTCCTTATTTTCGCAGATCACGGCAAAATTTGGTTTTGGTCTCTTTTATCTGTACAGCCTGATTACTGTTTCTTCCTCCACCCTCCTGTTTGTTGCAGCAAAAGTGATCCTGGAAAGAGTCAGTGCACAAAAACTACACGGCAAACTGGAAAAAGAAAAGACGGAAAATGAGCTGAAATTTCTCAAAGCGCAGATCAATCCCCATTTTTTATTTAATGCCATCAACAGCATTTACATACTGATTAAAAAAGATCCGGAACTCGCTGCTTCGACCCTGGTCAAGTTTTCAGATATGCTCCGGTATCAGTTGTATGAATGCAATTTTCCCGAGGTGCCTATTAAAAAAGAAATGGAGTATCTCGACAATTACATTGGACTGGAGAAACTCAGAAAAGGAGAGACTTTGCTCATTAAATACCGATCGGATTTGTCAACGGGAGATTTTCTGATTTCGCCCTTGCTGATTATTCCATTTATTGAAAATGCCTTCAAACATGTATCAAATTATTCTGAGAAGCCTAATTTCGTAGACATCGATTTTGGCTATCAAAAGGGTGTATTCAGCATGAAAATTATCAATTCCATCGACAACGATCTTTTAATGCGGTCTGTAAATCCCGCTAGTGGTATCGGGCAGGACAATACCAAGCGCAGACTGGAACTCATATATCCGGACAGCCATGAACTCATCATCGTGCGGGAACAGGAGACCTACCGCGTAGTATTAAACATTCAGATACCATGAATATCCGTTGCATCATCGTAGATGATGAACCCCTGGCCCGCGAGGGCATGCAAAGACTGGTTTCAGACGCGGGCATCTTTGATTTGGTGGCCACCTGTACCAACGCGTTGGAGGCAAATAAAATTCTCTCGCATCAGAAAATAGACCTCATCTTCCTGGATATTCAGATGCCGGGTATGCGGGGTACGGATTTCCTAAAAACCCTGTCGGTCAAGCCGCTGGTCATCATCACTACGGCCTATCCGAATTTTGCCCTGGAAGGATTTGAGCTCAATGTATTTGACTACCTGGTCAAACCTATTACGGCTGAAAGGTTTTTGCATTCAGTAAACAGGGCGCGCGATATCCTGGAACTAAAAGTAGACGGTAAATCATCTGATCAACCAGACTTTTTTTTCATCAAATCTTCGAGCAACTATGAAAAAGTGTTTTTCGATGATATCCTCTTTATTGAGGCCAGTCAAAATTACATGACTGTTCACACTGAAAAGGGAAAGATACTTGCCCTAATCACCATTAAATCACTCGAAGAACAACTTCCCGCCAGAAAATTCATACGAGTCCACAAATCCTTTATTATTTCATTGAATAAAATCACCGCTCTTCGGGGCAACGAACTCATTTTAGGAAGCCACAAGATTCCGGTTGGGAAAAATTACAAAGATTCCGTTTTAAAGATTGTACAAAAAAGCCTGCTCGGTAAATAATGAAAAGTCCCGTACTTAGAATTTTATATTCAGGTATATCAAAGACTTACAGGGCAGCAGTTTCCCAAAAGATTAAACGAAACGCGGTAGTTTGAATTTCTGAGATCCGCTTGAAATGAGAAGATTCCTGTCAACCATCAATTTTTGACCATCCTCGCTACATACATTGAGTCCGCTTGTTGATGATAGCCACCTATGAGTTCCTGGTCTTTCAATTTTAGTTCCGTTCCCTTGGCAAGACCAGCTTCCAAAACCTCCTCATTTTCTCCAGCAAAAACCGAACAAGTGATATAAACCAGCGTCCCGCCAGGTTTCAGACGGCTTGCTACATTGGAAATAATTTTTTGTTGCCTTTGCCGGAAAGTGGAAATGGTCTGCGGATCAAAAAAATAAAGTGCTTCCGGTGTCCTGCTCCAGGTACCACTACCCGTACAGGGCAGGTCAGCCACGATGAAAGGAAACATTTGTTTTGGCAGATCATTTTGATCGGTCAAATCCGCTTTGAAAAATTTAGGGGCCGTCAGCCTGGCTTCTATAAACCGCTTCTTCAGGTTATTCAGAATTGATTCTCGTATATCTGAAACCGTTAGCTGGCATCCTGGATTCAGGTCGATCATCATAATGGATTTTCCGCCACTTCCGGCGCAACAATCCCAGGCCTCTGAAATTTTATTGTCCCCCTTTTTCAGGTAGAGGGCTGTCCGCTGGGAACTCAGGTCCTGGATTACGGCATCGGCATTGAGTGTAAAGACCCCATCCAGTTTGGTCGCACTGGGAAAAGAAAAAACCTTAAATGGCAAGGTGGACAAAGGATCGGCATCCTGAAAGGCGATCTGGTGGCTATTGAGTTTCTCTCTCACCTGTTTTTCCTTATCCGGTCTGATTCTAATGAACAATCTCGGTCTTTCTAAAAATGAAATGCAATAAGCCCAATGATCTATTGCCGCACTTAACTGGTTTTTCCAGGGAAAAATCTCGGTCACCAGGAAATCAGGGTATTTCAACTGGACAATCTCTATTTTTTCCAGGATGGATTTCTCCGTCTGCCCATGCCAGTCCGGATGCAGATGTTCCAATATGGGTTCTTTCTGGTGGTTGGATAAAAAGAGTCCCACTTTGATTCGCTCCTCTTTAGGGATATTTCTCAGCGCGTGACCGAGTCGGAAAAAACAATAGACCATTTCTGTCACCATTCTTCTGTCCCTGGATCCCATCTGGGGGTTTTCCCTAAAGAAATTTTTCAGCCATCCCTGCAGGGGCATCTCTCCCGCATAAGCGTCCAGAATGCGAACAGCATAACGCAGTAAATTGTCAATAATCATAACCGGTCAAATCAAAAAAAAAAGGCGCGGATCCGCGCCTGAAATAATATTATACCAAAGTCTTATAATTCCAGCAAAGCCTTTACGGGATCTTTGCCAAAGAGCAGCTGATCTGGATTTTCGAGCAATTCCTTCACTTTTACCAGAAAACTCACCGATTCGCGACCATCAATAATGCGGTGGTCATAACTGACCGCCAGGTACATCATCGGGCGTGCAGCGATCTGGCCGTTTATTACCACAGCCCTTTCTTCAATCTTGTGCATCCCCAGGATAGCCGATTGAGGGATATTGATAATGGGTGTTGACATCAAAGAGCCAAAGACGCCCCCATTGGTAATGGTAAAGGTTCCACCCTGCATTTCTTCCATACTCAGTTTGTTGTCCCTGGCCTTGGTTGCGAGCTCCACCACTTTCTTTTCAATTTCTGCCATGCTCAGGCTTTCTGCGTTGCGGATGACAGGCACCACCAATCCTTTGGGAGCCGATACGGCGATGGAAATATCACAATAGTCATGGTATATCAGTTCGTCTCCGTCTATATATGCATTTACGGCAGGCCATTCCTGCAAGGCGTAACATACCGCTTTGGTAAAAAAACTCATAAACCCGAGGTTTACCCCATGTTTCTCCTTGAACTTATCCTTATATTTTGTACGCAGCGCCATCACGGCACTCATGTCCACTTCGTTAAAAGTGGTCAGCATGGCCGTGGTATTTTTTGCTTCCACCAATCGGCGGGAAACCGTCTTTCTTAGATTGCTCATCTTCTCTTTCCGCTCTTCCCTTCCAAACAAGGTTTTTCCGGGCAGGCGGCCTGGGCTCATCAGGGCGTCCAGCACATCATGTTTTACAATTTTGCCGTTGGCGCCGGTGGGAACAATGGATCCTTTGTCAATTTTTTTGTCGGAAATGATGGCGGCGGCAACCGGTGTGGCTTTTGTGTCCGTTGCGCTGACAGCAGATGAGGGCTGGGGAGCTGGGGCGCTTTCAAATTGAACCTTTGAGTTGTCCTGTTTTGCAGCAGCGGGTGTACCGTTTGAACCTTCTTTTTTATCCGAAACTTTTTCCGCTGGCTTGGCGGCTGTTTCATCTATACTGGCCAGTATATCCCCGATCTTGAGGGTATCTCCTTCTTTTCCCAGGGTTTTTAGAGAACCCGCTTTTTCGGCATTGACTTCAAAAGTTGCCTTCTCGCTCTCGAGTTCTGCAATCACTTCATCCCGGTCCACATAATCGCCGTTCTGTTTGAGCCATTTCACCAGGGTTACCTCGCTGATGGATTCGCCGACGGCCGGAACTTTAATATCGATCATTCTTCTATAAGATTTACTGAGACGAAGATAATTTATTTACAATGTAAGCGCATGGAATCATATGATCAAATGCTGAATGCGGTTTCGATGATCTCTGCCTGCTCCTGCGCATGCACTTTGGCATATCCGGTCGCCGGCGAAGCACCGGGTTGACGACTGATAAAACCGTAGTTGATATTCTTCAGATTCATCTGCAAAAAGGAAGCGGCACCCATATTCAGGGGTTCCTCCTGAATCCAGAACCAGGTCGCGTTGTTGTATTTTTTGTACAGGGCGTTAAGCTGATTGGTGGGGAGGGGATAAAGCTGCTCCAGGCGCAGGATGGCAATATCTTTCCGGTTGTCTTTGAGCTGTCTTTCAGCCAGTTCGAAGTAAATTTTACCGGTACAGAACAATACTTTTTTTACCTGGGAAGCTTCGCCCGCAAATTTGTCGTCGATCAGTTCTTGGAATCCACCACTGGTAAATTCGGAGATCTTGGAATAGGACCCCGGATGACGCAGGTTGGCTTTTGGTGAAAAATTGATCAGGGGTTTTCTGAAAGGCCATGCCAGTTGACGTCGCATGGCATGAAAATAATTGGCGGAAGTGGTGATGTTGGTAATGATCAGGTTCAGTTCGGCGCACATTTGCAGGAAGCGTTCCATTCGCGCACTGCTGTGTTCAGGTCCCTGTCCTTCATATCCGTGTGGCAGCAGCAAAACCAAACCACACATACGCTGCCATTTCTGTTCACCGGCAGCGATAAACTGATCGATCATTGTCTGGGCACCGTTGCAAAAATCTCCAAACTGCGCCTCCCAGAGTACCAGGGCTGTTGGATTGGCCAGCGCATAACCATACTCAAATCCCAACACTCCATATTCGCTGAGTAATGAATTATAGATCCTGAATTTCCCTGTCGCATCCGGAATCCGGCTCAACCGATTGTAGGATTCGTCGGTCTTTTCATCCCGGAGTACGGAATGACGATGCGAGAAAGTCCCCCTTCGCACATCCTGACCACTCATGCGGACGTCCTTGCCATCCAGGATGATGCTACCATAGGATAACAGTTCTCCCGAAGACCAGTCCAGCTTCTGCTCTTCATTAAAAAGTTTTTGTTTGTCCTGCAGGAGTTTCTCTATTTTTTTAATCGGTGTGAATGTTTCTGGCCATTTCATCATGGCTTCAAATATCTTTTGCAGGTCAGCGGCCGAAATCGCAGTGACGGGGGATTGATCAAAATCAGCCGGGGTTGCGCGCCGAAGGCTCCTCCACCAGATTTCTGGTTGCTGGTATTTATAAGGCAAGGGCTTCTGTTTGACCTCATCGAGTCTTTCTTGCAGATCATTCCAGAATTTCTTCTCCATGTCCTTGGCCAAATCCTTGGCATCGCCTTCACCATTTTCCATCAGAAACTGTGTATAGACTTCCCTCGGATTGGGATGTTTTTCGATCATCGCATACAGCGTAGGCTGTGTAAATTTCGGATCGTCGCCTTCGTTGTGTCCGTGACGGCGGTAACATACCATGTCAATAAAAATATCCGCATTGAACTCCTGACGGTAGCGCGCTGCAATTTCAGCACATTTCACGGCTGCTTCCGGATCATCTCCGTTGACATGGAGTACGGGCGCCTGAACCGCGGCAGCCAGGGAAGTGCAATAGTCGGAACTTCTTGCTTCATCAAAATCTGTTGTAAACCCGATTTGGTTGTTGATGACGAAGTGAATGGTTCCCCCGGTGTAATAACCCTTCAGACTGCACATCTGCAACACTTCGTATACGATGCCCTGTCCAGCGACCGAAGCATCTCCGTGAATGAGGATGGGCAATATTTTATCGTAATCGCTTGCATACAATACATCGGCTTTTGCCCTGGCAAAACCTACCACCACCGGATCAACGGCTTCCAGGTGAGAAGGATTGGGCATGAGTTTCACGTGGACTGTTTTATCGGTGGGCGTGGTCAGTTCACTACCAAAACCCAGATGATATTTTACGTCGCCGCTGCCCATGGTCTGGTCCAGTTTGGCAGTTCCCTCAAATTCACTAAAAATCTGTTCGTAGGTTTTGCCCAGAATATTGGCCAGGATATTCAACCGGCCGCGATGGGCCATACCCATGACAACTTCCTGCACGTCGTGTTCGGCAGCCATATTGATCATGGCATCCAGGGCGGGAATCGTGGTTTCGCCCCCTTCCAGGGAAAATCTTTTCTGACCTATATATTTTGTATGTAGGAACTTCTCAAACATCACCCCTTCATTGAGTTTTTCCAGTATTCGCTTTTTTTTCTGGATGGGCAAGGGATCGATGAATTTCTTTTCCATTTCAGTCGTCAGCCAGTCGATCTTGATCTGGTCGCTGATGTATTTAAATTCAATACCCACGTGATGGGCATAACATTTTTGTAAATGGGTGAGAATATTCCTAAGGGTGGTGGTACCCAGGCCGATCAGATTGCCTGCAAAAAAGGATTTATCCATGTCTTCCTCTGTAAAACCAAAAAAACCCAGGTCCAGGTTGGCACCACGGTCTTTTCGGGGCCGGATGGGGTTGGTCTTGGCCAGCAAATGGCCTTTGTTCCTATAACCCAGGATCAGGCGGTAGGCACCCAGCTCCTTTTTCCAGTCCACCCCATCGGTGGTTTTAAAAGAAGGTTCTTTGACGCTGGGTGCGGCCGTTCCATTGCCGCTGCCGTTCTTACCCTGCGTGACCGCAAAATCGAAGCCTTCGAAAAATTTTTTGAACTCAGGATCAACACTTTGTGGGTTTTTAACAAAATCCTGGTAAAGACCCTCTATGAATGAAGGAGAGGAATTGGTGATAAACTGTAAGTCTTTCATTTTTTGACATTAATCGCTCTACAAATATCGGCAAAAGAAACTTCCGGATTATTTTTCAATATTTGCCTGATTTTCCTACCTTTGCCGTCCAAAATTCTGAATACATGGCCAATCATCGCGCGACGAAAAAAGATGTACGCAAAGCTTCCAAACGCCGGGACAGCAACCGTTATTATGGTAAAACTACCCGCAACGCCATCCGCGATCTGAAGGCCATCAAGGAACCCAAAACGGCCGGCGCTAAGATGCCTGAAATTGCTTCCCTGATTGACCGGTTGGCTAAAAAAGGCGTTATTCACAAGAACAAAGCTGCCAACCTGAAAAGCAAGCTGACGCGGGGAGTCAATAAACTGGCCGCTGTCAAAGCTTAAAAGCGCAAACCTTTTGTTCCCTTAAAATATTACAAAAGCATCTGTCTCCGACAGGTGCTTTTTATTTGAACGGTCCTTTTCAGCCGGCCATCTTCCCAATTCTTGAATGAAAAGGACCGGTTTGATTTTTTAGACCGAAGGGTGCGTTTTTTACGGGGTGCCTCAAGGGGACCTATCCAATCAAGGGAGCGGAAATTCCTCTAACCTCAGGCTTCCTTTCCGTGGCACTGTTTATATTTCTTTCCGCTTCCGCAAGGGCAGGGATCGTTTCTACCCACTTTGGGTCCCACTTTGATGGGTTCTTGTTTCACGGGCTCTGAAGGTTCGTAATAGTCATTTCCCCCTTCCATTACGGGTCCTGATCCGGCACCGGCCGTGACCAGTTCATCTTTTCTGACCCTCATCTTACTCATGTCGGTTTTCTTTTCCACCCCTTCCCGGATCGGAGTCTGTTGCTCGACCGGAATGGCCGAATGACAAAGGAAGCTGACGATCTCCATATTCATATTGTTGTCCATGGTCCGGAAAAGTTCGAAAGCCTCCATTTTATAAATGACCAGTGGGTCTTTCTGTTCGAGGTAAGCGGTCTGTACGCTCTGTTTGAGATCGTCCATCGACCGAAGATGATCTTTCCAGGCATCGTCGATGATCGAAAGGGTGATCTGTCTTTCAACGGCATTCATCAATTCACGACCATGGGTGTCGAGGGTCTTTTGAAGATTGGCCAGTACATTGATTATTTTCTTGCCATCTGAAAACGGTACCACGACATTTTCTATATGGCGGCCTTGGTTGAGCAGGATATTTTTGAAGACCGGCACAGCATCCTTCTGCACTTCGGCCATTTTCTTTTCGTAATTGAGGGTACCCTCATTGTATAATTTTTCGATAAGCTGTTCGGCGCCGTCTTTTAAAAACTCTTCTTCTGTGATCGATGTGTCCACGCCGAAGTTCAGAATCACGGCTACCTTAAATCCTTCATGATCTTCGGCATCGCGATAGGTGTTTACCATACCCTCTGCCACGCTGTAAAATGCATTGTCCAGATCCAGGGCAAGCCGGTCACCGAAGAGCGCATGATTTCTTTTTTTATAAACCACGTTGCGCTGCTTGTTCATGACATCGTCATATTCAAGGAGTCGTTTGCGGATTCCAAAATTATTCTCTTCTACTTTTTTCTGTGCCCGCTCTATACTCTTGGTCACCATGCTGTGCTGGATTACTTCCCCTTCTTTGTAGCCCATCTTATCCATCAGGGAGGCAATGCGTTCGCTCCCGAACATCCGCATGAGATCATCTTCCAGGGCTGAGTAGAACTGAGTGGTTCCAGGGTCTCCCTGTCTGCCGGACCGTCCACGAAGCTGGCGATCCACCCTTCGGCTTTCGTGTCTCTCGGTTCCGATAATGGCCAGCCCACCGGCATCCTTGACACCGGGTCCGAGTTTAATATCCGTACCACGACCGGCCATGTTGGTGGCGATCGTTACGGCACCCGTCAGTCCCGCTTCAGCCACTACCTGGGCTTCCCTGGCATGCTGTTTTGCATTGAGGACATTGTGCGGGATCTTTTTTACGGAAAGCATTTTGCTCAGCAGTTCACTGACCTCCACTGAAGTGGTTCCCACCAGGGAAGGACGTCCTTCGGAACGCAGTCTTTCGATGTCATCAATGACAGCTCTGTACTTTTCTCTTTTGGTTTTATAAACAAGATCCTGAGAATCCTTGCGGATCACCACCACATTGGTTGGAATGGTAACGACATCCAGTTTATAGATATCCCACAATTCCGCGGCTTCGGTTTCTGCCGTTCCCGTCATACCTGCCAACTTATGGTACATACGGAAATAATTTTGCAAAGTAACAGTCGCATAAGTTTGAGTGGCCGCCTCGATCTTCACATTTTCTTTGGCTTCGATGGCTTGATGCAAACCGTCGCTGTAGCGCCTTCCGTCCAAAATACGACCCGTCTGTTCATCCACGATTTTCACTTGGCCTTCCATCACCACATATTCCACGTCTTTATCAAATAAGGTGTAGGCTTTCAGCAGTTGCTGTACGGTATGAATGCGATCGGCTTTGACGGCATATTCGTTGAGCAGTAGTTCCTTTTGCTGGAATTTTTCTTCCGCAGACATTTCACTTTTTTCAATGTCAGCGAGTTTGATACCGATGTCCGGCAGTACAAAAAATTCTGGATCCTCCCCTTCCCGGGTGATTGTTTGAATACCCTTATCAGTCAGGTCAACAGAATTATTTTTTTCGTCGATGCTGAAGAAAAGTTCACTATCGACCTTGGGCATTTCTTTCTGCTGGTCGGCTAGATAATAATTTTCCGACTTCTGCAATTTGACCCGTATTCCCGGCTCACTAAGAAATTTAATCAGCGCTCCGGTCTTGGGAAGACCGCGATGGGCGCGCATGAGTGCCAAGCCGCCGTCCTTGGGGTCGTCGTTATTTTCCGCAAATTTTTTCTTCGCCTCGTTCAAAAACTGATTGGTGACTTTTTTTTGCGCTTCCACCAGTCTTTCCACCCGGCTTTTCAACAGGTGGTACTGTTGGTCGTCCCCTTTGGCGACCGGACCCGATATGATCAGGGGGGTTCTGGCATCGTCGATCAATACACTGTCTACTTCATCGACCATGGCAAAATGGTGCTTGCGTTGCACCATTTCTTCCGGGGTGTGCACCATATTATCGCGCAGATAATCAAATCCAAATTCATTGTTGGTACCGTAGGTGATGTCCGCCAGGTATGCTTTACGACGGGCTTCGCTGTTGGGCTCGTGCTTGTCAATACAGTCAACCGAAATACCCAGCCATTCGAAGATGGGACCATTCCATTCTGAGTCCCGTCGGGCGAGATAATCATTTACGGTGACCAGGTGAACCCCTTCACCAGCCAGCGCGTTGAGATATGCGGGAAGGGTCGACACCAGGGTCTTTCCTTCTCCGGTTGCCATCTCTGCAATTTTACCGCTGTGCAGGACTGCACCGCCGATCAATTGTACATCATAGTGTACCATGTTCCAGGTAATATCGCCTCCGGCAGCCGTCCAGCTGTTGGCGTATATGGCCCGGTCCCCTTCAATCTTCACATAATCTTTTACGACGCTCAAGGAACGGTCCCGGTCATTGGCCTGGGTAATGATCTGCGTGTTTTCCTTAAACCGGCGTGCCGTTTCTTTGACCACGGCAAAAGCTTCCGGAAGAAGGGTATCCAATACTTCTTCGATCAGGTCATCCCGCTTCTTTTTCAATTCATCGACCTGTATGTACAAGGCGTCTTTTCCGGAAATATCACTGAAGGGCAGTTCTTCCCCTTTTTTATTCAATTCACCAATGGAGGCGTCTATTTCCTGCAGATACTCCTTAATTCTTTGCTTGAATTCATCGGTTTTGGCCCTCAGGTCATCGTTGGAAAGGGACTGATAGGCTG
This sequence comes from Bacteroidota bacterium, assembly GCA_013289175.1. Taxonomy (GTDB): domain Bacteria; phylum Bacteroidota; class Bacteroidia; order Chitinophagales; family Chitinophagaceae; genus Puia. Next base: position 1,712 of record JABDAN010000059.1, on the reverse strand, counting down.
CCTGGAATTGGTTGATCTCTTCTACGCGGGGCATAATGCCCTTGATATCTTTCTCCGATTTATTGCCACCAAATAACTTCGATAAAAAACCGATCATATCTATAGGGATTGAAAATGAATATATACAGTGTCAAATTTGATGCTATCCCCTTTTTAGGGTCAAATTGACAGTTTGCAAAGTTACGAAAACAAGTGGGAGACTGCGGAACCTTAGACGGACCAACCCGTTTTTGAAAAAATCCTTTAAAATTTAAGGATTTACCGTGTTTTGTTAAATATTTTAGTATTTTCGCTAAAACTCTTAGTTATGTCCATCGCAGCACAAAATCTCAAATATCTCCGCAAACTCCGGGGCTGGACGCAGGAAGAATTTGCCATTAAGCTGAAAATTAAAAGGTCCCTATTGGGAGCCTATGAAGAAGAAAGAGCCGAACCCCGGCTGGAAGTACTCGAGCTGGTCAGTGATATGTTCCGTCTTTCGCTCGATGAGCTACTGCGCAAAAAAATGGTGGATGTAAAGGGTGGCAATTACCTGGCTAAAAGACGGGCACAAAAAATGGCGGCCCTACCCAATCAGATTCAGATGGTTCCGGTCAAAGCGGCGGCAGGTTATCTGGCGGGTTACGCCGATCCGGAGTTTCTCGATGAGCTCAATACTTTCACTTTGCCTATGCTGGCTCCTGGAAATTACCGGGCTTTTGAGATTGTCGGAGATTCGATGCTGCCCACACCCAGTGGTTCGGTCATAGTGGCTGAAAAAATCGACGGTCTGGAAAATGTAAAGAGCAACCTCACTTATATCGTTGTTTCACGCAATGAGGGCATTGTTTATAAAAGAGTCATGAAGAACAACAAGTTGAAAAACAAGCTGACCCTCATCAGCGACAATACGGTCTTTCAGCCTTATACCGTCAATGCAGAGGATGTAATAGAAATTTGGAAGGCGGAGATGGTTGTCAGCAAAGCCAATACCGAACAGCGATGGGATGTCAATCAGTTGGCCAGCCTTGTCAGCAACCTGCAGGATCAGGTCTCTACCCTAAAGAGGAAAATGAACTGAGCATCCTTACTTCATTTTTTATTTTAGTCGCAGTGGACCTTTATTGTCCCTCAAATTAAATAAAGGGTTATTGTAGTTGAATCAACTCCTGATTTACTATGGCGAATACCTGCTCTTCTGCCGCTGGATGAATGACAGCAATGCCGGTGAACCGACTGAAGGCGGGAAGTACTGCATATTTTTTTCCAAAATAAAAACAGGGAAAACAAAGCGACTGACGGCCCGAACCCTGGATCCGGATGCCGGGATGGATATGACCGGAGAAAAAATAAGAATTTTTGCCCGATTTTTTTGCCTGCCTTCCTTCCTTATTTTCGAAATGACCAACCACATCATGCACAAAATGAAAATCTTCTACGGAATGCGTCAGTCCGCTGATCTGGATTCCGGCTTTATCATACCATTCTGTTTGAAGGATGTCGTGATTGCCCTTGATCAGCCGGATATCGATACCCGAAAGATCCGATCTCCATTTTAAAAACAAGTCAAGTTCTGCGTTCGCGTGGCTGTGAAACATATCCCCCACAATGATCAACTGTCGGGGCTGAAAATACTGAATCTGGTTTACCAGTCTCTGCAAATCTTCCCTATAAAGGGAAGCCGGAACTGCAATACCGGATTTTCGGAAATGTCCCGTTTTTCCAAAATGCAG
>JABDAN010000058.1 GCA_013289175.1 Bacteroidota bacterium | reverse complement strand
TGCACATCATACCGGATTGAGCGTAATAAATATTGGAAGGAACCGTATATGGTTTTCCCGACATAGCCTGTGCAAAGACAAGACCCGAGGAAAGATCCAGATGACCGGGTCTACCCCATGGTTGGGCCTCCCAGGCCCTTTGCGCGGCACTGGAGCCGGGGAGCCAGAGATGCTTAAAATCCGGTGTCGCTCCGGTTTTTTTCCACATATTCTGTCCGTACCCCTGTATGCAGGAAAACATTGTCAACCAGACAACAAGAAAGAAAATTAGACGTTGCGGCTGATTCTTCATAATAAAATGTAAATTTACGGCGCGATTTTTGTGGAATGGCGAGCTTTTTTAAAATTCGCTGTTCCGGCATTAACCCCTCAAAGATGGCATTAAGTCAATCATTACAGCAGAAATTACTCCAAAAATTATCTCCCCAGCAGATTCAGCTGATGAAATTGCTGCAGGTACCTACCGCCAATCTGGAAGAAAGGATAAAAGAGGAGCTGGAGGAAAACCCTGCTTTGGAAGTAGCCGAAGAGGACCATGACGACGGACTGACGGATGACTCCAAAGACGAATTTGAAACGGCCGAAGAAGAATTTGAACCGGAAGGCACCCAGGATGAATATGACAACATCGATATCTCTGAATATGTCAACGAACATGATGACGAGGTGGCAGACTATCGACTAAGGGATGATAACTATCCAGACGCTGAAGAAAAGCAATCGATCACCCATAAATTAGAAACAAGCTTTTATGAATTGCTCGTCGATCAGCTGGGCATGCTCAAACTCGATGACCGTACGCGCAAGATTGCTGAACAAATTGTAGGCAGCATTGACGATGATGGATATCTGCGCCGTGAAACGGCATCCATCGTAGATGACCTGGCTTTCCGGCAAAATATTGAAAGCTCGGAACGAGAGGTCGAAGCCATCATTGCCCGTATTCAACAGTTTGATCCAGCTGGTGTCGCTGCGCGAGACTTGCAGGAATGTCTGTTACTGCAGTTGGAAAGAAAAAAGAATGAAGCCAAAAGTGTAACCCTGGCCATCAGTGTCCTGTCTGAATATTTCGACGAGTTCACAAAAAAAACACTATGACAAGATTCAACGAGGGCTGAATATTACTGAAGAAGAATTCAGGGAAGTCATTCGTCAAATCATAAAGCTCAATCCCAAGCCAGGTGGGAATATGGGCGGAGCCGGAAAGGGCGAAGGATATGTGGTTCCTGATTTTTTTATATTCAACAACGGGGGCACCCTGGAACTGACCCTAAATTCCCGCAATGCACCAGACCTGCGGATCAGCGATGGTTATCGCGATATGTTAAAGGATTACGACCGTGGCTCTAAAAAAGATAAACGTCAAAAAGAAGCAGTACTCTTTATCAAACAAAAGATTGATGCAGCCAAATGGTTTATTGACGCCATCAAACAAAGACAGCAGACCTTGATAAATACCATGCAAACGATCATGGATTACCAGCATGAATTTTTTCTGACAGGGGACGAGACTTCTTTAAAGCCGATGATTCTAAAAGACATTGCTGAAAGGACTGCACTGGATATTTCCACTGTAAGCCGGGTCGCCAACAGCAAATTTGTACAAACAGAATTTGGTACCTACCGGTTAAAATTTTTCTTTAGTGAATCTCTTAGTACGGACAGCGGAGAAGAGGTATCTACCCGGGAAGTGAAAAAAATTCTGAGTGATTTGATCGGTGATGAGAGTAAGAAAAAACCGCTCAGCGATGAAAGATTGACCGAACTGCTGCAGGAAAAAGGCTATAATATCGCTCGACGCACCGTTGCCAAGTACCGGGAACAATTGAATATACCGGTTGCCCGATTACGCAGGGAACTCTAAGTGGAAGGATGGCGTTGAATTTTATGGCTTTTATAATTATAATTTCGCTACTGAAACCTCCAACAGGGTCCACTTCATGAATACAGCGAATTACGAATATCCCGCACCGGAATTAAGCGAGCCCCACCCGTCCCGTGGTTTGCGTTTGGCTGCTCATTTTTTTTCCATCTTGTTTCATCCCCTGCTGATCACATCTTATGTTTTTGCCTTTCTGGAATACGTTCATCCCGCTGTTTTCGAAGGCATGGATAAACATACCAAAACCTTGCGTTTAATCAGCGTTATTCTATATACCGTTTTTTTTCCGGGACTCAGTTTGTTTCTCGCCTGGAGGCTCAAATTAATAAAAGGACTATCCTTAGAAAACCGCAATGACCGCTTGGTGGGGTTCATCATCACGATGTTTTTTTACTTTTGGACCAGTTATGTCCTGAGAAACTTGCCGGATACGCCACCCGTAGCCGCCCATTTCGTACTCGGGACTTTTCTGATCGTGTGCGCGACCTGGATGTGCACCATTTTTTATAAAGTAAGTCTGCACGCAGCTGCGATGGGCGGCCTGGTCGCCTTCTTCATCCTTTTTGGTCAGGAAGATCCCTATGTTTCGGGGACCTATATCGCGGTCCCCATACTGATTGCAGGCCTTGTATGTACATCCCGGTTCATCCTGGGTGCGCACGACCGTTTTGAAATGGCCAGTGGATTTGCCGTAGGGGTCCTCGCCCAAATCATCGGCTGGTATTTCTAGATAAGAGCCAAACAGAAACCAAAATTGTCGGGAAGGAATTCCCATTTTTTAAATCCACGAGATAACTGCGCTGAGTGAGGCCAAGGCTGGTCCTGTTTTCAAGAGACCAGGGGGTAAAAAAAGAAAAGCCCAATCATAGGGTACGAACCTAAATTGGGGCTTTTTCACCTTCAAACCATCGGAGTTTATGCCCGATTAACCGTTGAGTATTTTTGAACCCGTCAGATATTTTTTTGTCGGGTGGTATATGAAAAAACAAGATCCACCCTGCATATTCTCAATTACTTCCTTTACATCTTCTCTTGGAATAGCGGGACAACCAAAACTTCTTCCGTTGAATTTATTTGTTTTAATATAGTCTTCTCCGACATATTTGGACCCGTGGATCACAATATTTCTTCTGTCGGCTTTGTCATTAAACCCTTTTTCCAGGCCATGAATTTTCAAAGCAAGACCATGTTTACCGGTATAAGTCATTTCTGTAACATAAAAGCCCAGGCTACTTTTGTGAGAGCTCCATTTATTGGAGAAAGTATTCGCATACTCACCACCCGAGCGTCTGCCATGTGCTACATAAGTATTGACTAGAATTTTCCGAGTTTCAAGGTCTACTACATATAAACGGCGTTTCCTCGATGACTGGGAGAAATCACAAATCGTAATGACACTGCTTTTTGTAATCCGGTGTTCGTCGAGTAAACGCAGATAACCTTTGTAAGCATATTCAAATACTTCCCGGTGCAGGCCTGATTCTTCCAGGTTAATGTCACAGTATAGACTACTGACTTCGGCTTCGAAAAGATCGGTTTTGGAGAGTGTAAAAGTAGCAGGGGATTTTTTCAGTGTGTTTGCCATCAATCCGTTCCGGAACTGAATGATCGGAGAGAAGGACAAAAACAGTGCTACGGTTAACACACGATATTTGTTTCGCATGGGTTGGGTTTTCAAGGGTATTTCATAAACGGATCCAGTACTAAAATATTATTAGATTTTTGTTATAACAATGATTTAAGGCATGTTTTTTATTGTATAAGTCAGAAATAAATTTTTAACGGGATTTCGTAAAAAGCCTACGGAAAAGTCCGATTATGGCCCGATTTTTTACTTATAGAATATTAAACGAATCCTGTTTTGCGGAGTCGTAACGGCCGGAATGGTATGAAACTGACGGTCCTGGGGATATTATGAAGTGAAAATTAAGAATGAACATGAAAACTTTACTATTGGTGCGACACGCGAAGAGTTCCCATTCTTTAGGAATGGCATCTGATTTCGATAGGCCATTGAACGACCGGGGCTTTAGAGAAGCATCTGAAATGGGAAAGAAATTGTTTAAAAGCAAAACGTCTATAGATCAGTTTGTTTCCAGTCCCGCCCTGAGAGCCAAAACCACAGCCGAATTATTTGCTGATGAGTATGATCGAAAGATGAAAGAAATATTTTTCATCCCAGCCTTATACAATGCAGCCCCCGAGGATTTTTCTGATGCCATTCGCAGTATTAAAGACAGTTTCCACCACATTGCTTTATTTTCTCACAATCCGGGCATTACTGATTTTGCTTCCTCCCTCACCCGCACTCAAATAACGCAGATGCCTACCTGCAGCGTGTTTGCGGTGACCGCTGAAATTGATTCCTGGAAAGATTTTGCCTCGGCTGAAAAGCGTTTCTTATTTTTTCTCAAACCGGAATAACTTAGAATTATAACATTTAGTCCGAATCAGAATTGGATTTCCATTCAATACATTTCCTCAACAATTCTTCAATAATGGTATTCAACTGGGAAGCATAGACGGGAGGTTGCAAAAATTTAGTCTTCTTAAAATCTTCCAGGGAATTTTCCAGGTTTAACTTTTCCTGGGAAACCATATACATCCATTTTTTTTCGTGTAGGTATCTGGCCAGATATTCCTGTTCTGTTTGACCCGGTGTAGGAATGAGGATGGCGTTCTTTTGCAACCGGACCAGGTCCATAATGGTGCTGTATCCCGAACGGGCCATGATAAATTCAGCTGTGCTGATCCGGGCAGCGAGTTCGGTCGAGTCCAGGTGATTAAAAATTTCAACGCCTGCTATGGTCAGTGCCGGGATTTGTTCCCCCGGTAGACCCCTTACCATCACAACGTTCAGGGTAGTTCCGGCCAGTTGACGGACGAAGATTTGTTCCAGCTCAGTTCTTTGGGGTTCCGGGCCAGAAAGCAGGATAAGCAGGGAATTTTTAATGTTGGTTGCTGTCGCCGGTTTAAAACGGGATAACCAACCAATATATCTTATCGGAATCGTGGAGGGGATAACCGGCATTCGGGAAAGCGAGCCCCCTAGGGAAGCCACCCCTTCCTGGTCTGGCACCCAGCATTCTGTAAACCTGGAAATAAATTTGCGATTGAATTGAAGGATTTTATGGTCAATGCGGCGGCTTATGGCCTTCCATATCGCGGAGGATTTTCCCTCTACCCAAAGCCCCGACTGGATATTCAATTGATGGGTTATCAAGACACTGATCACGGATTTATGGTAAAGTCCATAACGGTTGTCGGAAATAACCAAGTCGATGGGGTGAATTTTCAAGGTTTGCTCCAACCAGGCCTGTTCCTTTCTGATTTGGCGAAGAAGGGACGGGATTTGTAAGATCAGCCCCCATTTTAAAAGCATGCCCCTTTTATAGCGAATTTTGTAGGCCGGAATTGATAGAAAGTCCAGGTGAGGAAATTCCTGCCTCAGAAGGGATTCCTGGGGACCACTAGCGGCTATCCATACGCGGGCACCCTGGCGGTCAAGTTCCTTAATTATTGGAATACAACGAGTTGCATGCCCGAGCCCCCAATCCAGGGGTGCCAGGAGCACCGAGACCCTTGTTGTTTGAACCATGTTAATTTTCTAAATAAGGGGGCAAAAACCTGCAAATAATCGCAAATTTTTCTAAATTAGTGGATTGAAATCTATGAAAAATCCGCTTACCCTATTGATCTTTTTATTAATTATGATTACCATTGTAAGCGCAAGTTGTAGTTCCAGCAATCCCATCGGCGGCAGTAGCAAAAAATGCGGTTGTGGACTCAACAAGGGTATGGTCGGATACTAAAATCTAATTGCAATGAAAACACCGGATAGAGATTTGCTTGTCCTCATGAAAGACGAATTCGTTACTGAACAGTTCATGGCCTGTGAACTAGAAAAACTGAACGATCTTCTTTTCCAGTACGAAACCCTCGAAACTTTCTGTGTTGCACACGAAGTGTTTGATCTCAACAGTTATAAAATTTTAAGAGGAACTCGTTATATACAACGCGTGGTCAGGCAGCAGGAACTGAAACCTTTTCAGTTTTTGTGTAACAAAAATTAATTTCATCAGCTATTCAGCATCAGGGGCATGACCAGCATCAGCAGGTCTTCTGCCTTGTCCTGATCCACTGGCTTAATGATTCCAGCCTTTGTGGGAGTGGACAGTTCAATACGAATTTCATCTGAACTCGTGGCATTGAGCATTTCGATCAGGAATCTGGCGTTAAAAGCGATGGACATATCCTCTCCTGTGTAAGCGCATTTCATCCTTTCATTTCCCTCGAAAGAAAAATCGATATCCTGAGCGGCCAATTGCAGTTCGCTTCCGTGGATACTCAGTACAATCTGGTTTGTGCTTTTGTTACTGAATACACCAACCCGGCGCAGGGCATTCTGAAAGTCGCTGCGCGTTACCGTTAGTTTATAGGGATTATCGGCGGGTATCACCACTTTATAGTCCGGAAAACGGGCATCAATCAATCGACAGCTCATCTGCAGTCCTCCAAAACTTGCAAACAAATGATTGCTATTGTAAGTGAGTTTTACGTGTTCGTCTGAACCGGGCAGGGCAGTTTTTAATAAGTTCAAGGGCTTTTTCGGAACGATCAGGGAATCTGTTTTCGAACAGGAGATATCCGACCGTTTGTACCGGATGAGCCGATGGGCATCTGTAGCGACAAACTGAATGGAAGAAGTGTTCATTTCCACCAAAACCCCAGTCATGGCCGGCCGAAGATCATCGTTGCTTACAGCGAATAGCGATTTGTTGATGGCTGTCGCCAGCACTGAAGCCGGTATTTCGATGGAGGTGGTTTCATTGGCTGATGGATCCTTGGGGAAATTATCCGGATTTTCCCCCATTACCTTGTATTTGCCGTTGTCACTGGTTATTTCTACTGAAAATTGTTTATCGATGGTAAAAGCGAGAGGCTGGTCGGCTATATTTTTTAAGGACTCCAATAGAATTTTCGCAGGAATACAAACTTTCCCAGTTTCTTTTGCTTCTACGTCCATATGTACTTTCATCACGGTCTCCAGGTCGGTGGCCACAATGGTGAGTTTGTTCTTCTCCACTTCAAATAAGAAATCTTCCAGGATGGGCAGAACGGTATTGGCGCTGATTACACCACTGATCTGCTGCAGGTGTTTTAGCAAAGCAGAGGATGAAACAATAAACTTCATGAATCGAGACTTTGGGACGAAACTACTGATTTTTTTGGTAGAGCTGGAACCGATTATCCCGGGGTGAATATCCTTATAATAACTTGTGCATTTTTTATATTTGGTACCATGACGGACTCCCGATCCCCATATTCCCCTGGCAAAATTTCTGTGGAGAAGGCATTCCAAAAACTAAAACACTACTGCGGCTACCAGGAGCGAAGTCATAGAGAGGTAAAACAAAAGCTGTATTCCATGGGTTTTTTCAAAAAAGAAGTGGAAGAGCTCTTGGGCCGCCTTATTGAAGAGGGTTACCTGAATGAACAAAGATTTGCTAATCTTTTTGCCTCCGGGAAACTCCGCATAAAGGGCTGGGGTAAACAAAAGATCCGTTATGAATTGCGTCTGAAGGGAATCAGCGATTTTTGTATCGCAGCTGCATTGAAATCTCTTGATGAAGACGAGTATAACGCTGTTTTTAACCGCCAGGCTGGCAAAAAATGGCAGGCCCTCCAGGCAGAAAAGAATATTTTTGTCCGAAAGAATAAATGGCAGCAACACCTTCTTCAAAAAGGGTTTGAACCTGTTCTGATCAAAACCTGGACTTTTCCGGGAGAAAATGAAGCGGACGGGGCGACCCCATAAATTTTTGTTTATGACCCCTCTTCGGATATCACTCGTTCAATCAGTCATTCACTGGGAGGATAAACCCGCCAACCTGGACATGTTTCGAAAAAAAATGGAGGATGTTCCGGAGAAAACAGCCTTGATTATTCTTCCCGAAATGTTCAGTACGGGATTCACCATGAATAATATTTCACTGGCTGAAACCAACCAGGGCACTACCGTGGAATGGATGAGACAAACCGCCGCCGCAAAAGGGGCGATCATCACCGGCAGTTTTATCGCCAAAGAAACGCAAGGTTCTGAATCATTTTATTATAACCGGCTGATCTGGATGCTGCCCACCGGGGAGTTTGGCTATTATGACAAGAGACATTTGTTTGCTTTTGCAAAAGAAGATCAATACTATAGCCCGGGTAGGAAACGTCTCATCACCTCCGTCAACGGGTGGCGGATCAATGTTCAGATTTGCTACGACCTGAGATTTCCGGTTTGGGCACGTCAAACCGTAAAACGGGATCCTGCATCCCCTCTGGAATATGACCTGCTACTGGTGACCGCCAATTGGCCCTCAGCCAGGATTCATGCCTGGCGAACGCTGCTGCAGGCCAGGGCCATAGAAAATCAATGTTATGTAATAGGTTTGAATCGAACTGGCCGAGACGGAAACGGAATCCAGTACCCGGGTGAATCGATGGTCCTTGGACCCTTGGGCGAAATAATTCAGCACCTAGGACCGGATGAATCCATAAGTTCGCATATTCTAGACCGGGAAAAACTGGAAGAAGTCCGTAAAACATTCCCCTTCTGGCGGGACGCCGACACATTCCAAATACAACTGTAAAAAATGAAACAGGCCTTCTTAGCAGATGAGATCTTTACAGGTACAAACTGGCTTACCACGCAGGTTATCCTGATGGAAAATCATATTGTCACCGGAATCATTCCGCAGGTATCCCTTCCGTCTGAATACTCCCTTCAATCTTATCCAGGCTGTATCATTGTTCCTTCTTTTTTAGACCTGCAATTGTATGGTGGAAACGGAAAATTGTTTTCCCATTCCCTGGATATAGAATCACTGGAAGCCACCCATGCCTATTGCGTAGCCGGAGGTTGTTCCCATTTTATGATCACCATGGCCACCAATTCCATTGAGAATTTCAACAAAGGAATCGATGCAGTCGCGGCTTATCAGGCCGCTGGCAAAAAGGGACTGCTTGGACTACACCTGGAGGGACCCTGGATCAGCCGGGAGAAAAGAGGAGCCCACGTGGAAGCCTTTATTCATAGACCCGAGAAGGCAGAAGTGATTTCCTTGCTGGAAAGAGGAAGAGGCATTATCAAAATGATCACCCTGGCACCGGAAGAGTGTGATCAATCCCTGATCCAGCTCATCATGGATCAAGGCGTCCTGGTTTCGGCAGGTCACAGCAACGCAACCTACAACCAGGCAGCACAGGCATTCAAGTCCGGCGTTCCGGCGGCAACTCATCTTTTTAATGCCATGTCTCCATTGCAGGGGAGGCTACCAGGTATGGTTGGAGCGATTTATGATGATCCCCATGTGATGTCCAGTATTATCTGTGACGGCGTTCACGTGGATTTTAATTCCATCCGCATCAGCAAAAAAATGATGGGCGATCGCTTATTTTTTATTACAGATGCCGTTACCGCCATTCAGGAAGGGTATTATGCGCATGTCTTTCAGGGAAACCGTTATACTTTACCCGATGGAACCCTATCGGGATCCTGCATGACCATGTTGTCCACTTTTAAGAACTCCGTAGAACAGGTGGGTATTTCCCTGGATGAATCCCTGAAAATGTGTTCGACCCATCCAGCCCGATTGATAAGGAATGCATCCTTGGGCAACATACAGGTAGACCACCCGGCCAATTTCAACATCCTTCACAAGAAAACACTGGACCTGGTTGCTTCAGTTTTTAATTGAAAAAATCTTTTGTATCAGATAGTTTTCTGATCCAGCAGACCAGCCAGATTGTTCATAAATGACTTCGTTTTTATACACGACCAAGCTTTGTGGTAGATTGTTGGAATGAAGGGCGCGGCGTAAATCTCCATACAGGTCGACATATGCCTCAAAGGTCCATCCGTTCATATTGTACAGTGGCCTGAGCAGACCGGCCGCCTTGCCTTCATCTACTGAAACAGCCAAAAAACGGAAAGGTTTCATTTTTTGCCAATTCTCCAGATTTACATTAATGGCATTGAGTTCAGTAATGCTTTGCTCCGAACCAGAAGACCAAAAACAAATCAGAAAAAGCGAATCTTTTTTTTCGACGGAAGAAAAGGTCACAATTTTACCCTGCAGTGTCTTTAGCCTGGAGAGCAGAAGAGAATCCTGTCCACGGGACTGCAACGAGATTAAAACCAAAAAAAACGCTGTAATCGTTTTCATATTAGCCTTATTTATTTTCCGAACCGGAAACGGAATTTCTTTCGGCAATAATTTCCTTCACCTTCATGGCTTTGACATCTATCCCGTCTCGGATTCCATCCAGAGAAGGTAAGGCCCAAACGTCTGGCAGGACGCCCTGGCCATTTTTAACGCGCTCGGTATCGATGACCATCCGGAATCTTGGTAAACGGAAACGAACACCCGTATTCGGTAAAGTTGCATCAGGAATCATCCAGGCTGTGTTACCATAATATGCTCCGCCCGTTTCTTCTCCGACCAGGGTTACATTTTTCTGACCCTTCAAATCGCCGGCAAAAAGGGTAGTGGCAGAAAAAGAATTTCCCCCGATCAGGATATACACATTGCCATCATAATGATTTTTTTTCCTGGGCGAATAAAAGTGGTTTTCAAAATAAGTAAAATGATATTTATTGTCTTCTTTTTTCTTGGTCATAAAAGTCACCAGCAATCCATTCCAGAAACTGTTGTGAATATATTTTTTGTATTCCGAAGGAGGCTTGATGGTATACAAGGAATCAGCGATTTTGAATTTATGATCAATAATAAATCTTGTCAGCAGAGTAGACAGTCCAGCATCCCCTCCACCGTTGGACCGGACATCGATAATCAGATTTTTGATGTGTGATTGATCAATGGTCTTAAATGAGTTCTTAAAAAACCGTTTGAGGTGATTGGACCGGTCGAAGGTCATGACCGTCATAAAACCTGTTTTCATGACTGTGTCCAGCTGTAGATTGGCGGCTGCGTAAAAATTGAAAGGTTTCTCTTTCTTTTTGGAAGGTCCCCTTCCAGGTGGTCCATGAGTAAGGGTTTTTTTATTAAGGGTGTCTGCCTTGAAATCGTAGGGTTTGATCCAGGCCTGACTTTCAAAACCATTGCTGTCGATATAGTGTATATCGAAGGAATCCCGCATTCCGAAAATATTTTTATAGAGGTTGGCAAAAGTGAAACCCGTACTCAGGCTTTGGTATTTCCCGTTGATGCTGTATCCATCTGTTGCTATAAAATTAAAGAGAGAATCTGTTAACGCTTGCGCCGTATATCCATTGATGGATTTAACCACGGTACCTCTTTGCAGAATGGGGTCCATCCGGCGGAGATTGGCTGTCACGACCATCGTGTCCGACCAGAATTTTAATGCAAATGGAAAAGCTGCAGAGTAGGCGGTATCCACGTATTTACTGAAAGCCTTCGAACTTTTCATGGTGGTATGTCCGCAGTCCATTTTTGAAATCACATAAGCAAGTTTCTCCCGGAACTGAATTTCCGTCATGGGGGTATCGATGGATTTATTTATCTCATCAAAATAATAGTCCATACTGTCCTTGGACGTATACCAATAAATACTGGGATGGGAGGTTTCCAGAATCTTCCGAAAAAGACTGTAGTCAGCCTGAAGTTTTTCCGGGGGAAATTTTTTCTGGGGATCATACGGTTTTTTCAAAGAAGAACAGGCTGCCAGCAGGAGGACTTCTCCAAACAGGATTAAAAAGGTTCTCAGATTCCGGATCTTCACTTCGCTATAAAAAATGCTCATTTTGAAAAAGCGTTCCAGCCCTGGGCTGTGATATCAAATTTATTTCCTCCCTTTGTGAGAATTTTTTTCCCATCTTCCGGGTCGGTCATATAGCCTATTACACTGATGTTTTCGTTGAGTACCAGCTTTTCATGATCTTCCTGCCTTATGGTAAATAGCAACTCATAATCTTCGCCGCCACTCAGGGCACAGGCGGTGGGATCCAGTTCGAATTTATAGGCCGCATTGCGGGTTTCATCCGCAATGGGTATTTTCTCCTCATACAATACACAACCCAATTCACTTTCCTTACAGATATGCAGTATTTCCGAACTCAGCCCGTCGCTGATATCCATCATGGCCGTGGGAAGGATTTCATGTTGTTCAAAATATTCGATGGTTTTTTTTGAAGCCTCTGGTTTGAGCATGCGACCGATCACATATTTTTCTCCTTCCAGATCGGGACGTACATTCGGATTCTCCAGGAAAATCTTTTTTTCTCTTTCAAGAAAAACCAGGCCCAGATAAGCTGCTCCCAAATCACCGGTGCAACAAAGCAGGTCACCTTTTTTCGCCGTTGACCGCTGAACGAACTTATCGGGTGAGACCTCACCGACCGCGGTGATGGAAATGACAAATCCTTTTTGGGAGGTGGAGGTATCACCTCCCACTAGGTCAACTCCGTACTTATCACAGGCAGCATAAACCCCTTCATAGAATTCGTCCAATGCTTCCAGGCTGAACCGGTTGCTGAACGCCAGGGATAAAAGGATCTGCGTAGGGGTAGCATTCATCGCATATATATCACTCAGATTCGCAATCACACTTTTATATCCAAGATGCATTAAGGGGGTGTATATCAAGTCAAAATGAATATTCTCTATCAACAAATCGGTCGTCAGCACGGTTTGTTTGCCAAAATGGTCAATCACAGCTGCGTCATCCCCGACCCCCAGAATGGTTGAAGCATTTTTAATTTCAATATTTTTTGTCAGGTGTTCGATCAACCCAAATTCACCCAAGGAGGATATTTCTGTGCGGGGTTCCATGTATATTATTTTATTTCATTTGCGTCCTTTGAGGTCGATTCGAATTACTGAGTCCCGGCAATCCATTGAAGCAATCCTGCATGTATTTTTCCATTGGTCGCGACGATCTGCGGTTGATAGGGTGAATAAGGAGCCCCGCTAAAGTCGGTTACTTTACCACCGGCTTCCTGAACCATTAAAAATCCTGCAGCGCTGTCCCAGGCATTCAACTTGTGTTCATAAAATCCTTCAAACCTTCCCGCGGCCACCCAACAAAGATCCATGGCTGCTGAACCGAGCCTTCTAACCGGAATTCCCCTCCGTATCAACCTTGAAAAAACTTCGAGTGGTCCATTGGGTTCGTCCAGATAAGTATACGGAAAGCCTGTAACCAGGCAGGCCTTATCGACCTGCATTTCCTGAGAGACTTGAATGATTTGATTGTTCAGTGTGGCACCATATCCTTTTTGGGCAAAATAAAACTCATTAAAAAAAGGATTAAAGACAGCACCCATGATCATTTCCCCATCCCGTTCCAACCCAATCGAAACACAGCAAAGGGGTAGTCCGTGGGCAAAATTAACCGTACCGTCCAGGGGGTCAATGATCCACTTATATTCTGAATCCGTCGGCATATCCCCAGATTCTTCACTGAGAATATAATGATCCGGAAAATCATTTCGGATGATCTCCATGATCGCTTTTTCCGCTGCATGATCTGCTTCGGTTACCAGATTGTTTACACCTTCTTTGTTTGAAATTTGAAAGGCGCTGCCATAGTATTGCTTGAGAATTCCGCCGGCTTTTTCGGCAGCCTTTATCAGGGTGGTTTTTAACATCCGGCAAAGATAATGAAGCCCTGGCTGAGGGGGGGTCGGGGTGAGTTACATTTTGCCGGGTACCCTAAAAAATCGTACTTCGTAGCAATGTAGTCTTCCCATGATTCTTTCGGTTGTAATCGTCAGTTATCAAGTCAAATTTTTCCTTGAACAGTGCCTTTCCTCTTTAAAAAAGGCGCTGGATGGGAATGAGCAACTCCGCAGCCAATCCGAAGTTCTTATTGTTGACAATGCTTCCAGGGATGGGACTGTAGAATTTTTGCAGACCATTTATCCGGGCTTTCAGTTCATCTGCAACACAGATAACCGGGGATTTGCCCAAGCAAATAACCAGGCGCTTCGGATTTGCCAGGGAGAATTCGTCCTATTTTTAAATCCCGATACGATCCTGGCCGAGGACAGTCTGTCTGCCTGTCTTACTTTTTTTGCCCATCACCGGGATGCAGGTGCACTCGGTGTACACATGGTGGATGGGAGGGGTCGATATCTGAAAGAATCCAAGCGGGGTTTTCCCAACCCAGTCGCTTCCTTTTTTAAGATGACCGGCTTCATCCATCTCTTTCCCCGTTCCAAATTATTTTCTGCTTATTATCAAGGGCATCTGGATCCCAAATCGTCTCATCCGGTAGATGTATTATCGGGCGCTTTTATGATGGTTAAAAAAGCGGTGATCGATCAAGTGGGCGGTTTTGATGAACAGTTTTTTATGTATGCAGAAGATATCGACCTCAGCTGGCGAATCCGCAAGGCTGGTTTTACAAACTATTACTTTTCCGAAACCTCCATTATTCATTTTAAAGGAGGGAGTACCAAAAAGGACTTCCGGTATGTCAAAATGTTTTATACGGCGATGGACCAGTTTATGAAAAAACATTTTGTAAAGACCCGGTCTGGGGCACAAATGTTTTTAATAAGGAGCGGTATGCGCATGCACCAAGTACTTGCATTTTTACAGATCCCTTTTCATTCCTCCTCTCCTCAAAGCCGGGCTCCTGTCCCTGTTTTCATAAAGGGAAATCCGGATTCATCTTTTCTTTTTAGACAAAAACTGGAAACCATGGGTATTCCCATGACAGAAAAAGAGTCGGCCGGCGTGGAAATAATTTATCTGGAGGGGTCTGGCTTGTCCTGGAAATCGATCATTGCCGAAATGATCCGTAACAAGGTCCGTTACCGTTACAGATTCCATGGATCGGGAACCCATGCGGCGGTAGGCAGTGATTCAGCCGGCGATCCGGGTAAATTTTTAGTTTTATAAACTTCTTCCAAAAAGTCCATTCCGAATTTCAGAACTTTGGCGCTCAATCCCAGCAATGCCTAATTTAAATGACATCAAAAACCTGCTGCAGAATAACAAGATTACAGAGTTTGTAAAATTAAACAAGCTTTCCCCCCGGGACATCATTGAATTTACAAACCGTTATACGAACTCAGCCGGAAAATTATTCCAGCACTTGGATGTCAAACACGCTGCGCGTGTTTTCAAATTCCTGAGGAAGAAAAAACAGGAGATCATTATCAAGTCCCTGCCGGACGAAAAAGCAGCGGAGTTGCTCAATGCCTTGCAGCCAGATGATCGGACTGCTTTTCTCGGATTGCTGCCGGGCAATGCCGTCAAGGAGCTCTTAAAGATCTTAGCTCCGGAAACCCGGGCGGAAACCTTAAAACTACTCGGATATCCAGAAGGCTCCGTAGGTCGATTGATGACGCCGGACTATATCGCTATCAAATCAACCGATACGGTTCAGCAGGTGCTTGAAACAATCCGACAGCGGGGGCAAGCTGCGGAAACACTGAATTTTCTTTTTGTAGTAGACGACAATGGAATTCTGATTGATGATATCAATATCAAGGAATTCCTGGTGGTAGATCCGTCCACACCCGTTGAAAAATTGATGGACCACCAGTTTATTGCGCTTTCGGCCAACGATGCACAAACCGAAACGATCGCTATTTTCAGAAACAACAGCCGGTTCGCGCTCCCGGTCACCAATGAAACCGGTGTGTTGCTGGGCATTGTGACATCGGATGATGTTTTGAGACTGGCGGAAAAAGAAAACACCCGTGAAATTCAAAGGATCGGGGGTTCTGAAGCGCTGGAGGAACCTTATACAACCATTACGTTTGGTCGGCTGATGAAAAAGCGTGCCGGTTGGCTGGTCATTCTTTTCTTGGGAGAAATGTTAACGGCCACGGCGATGGGTCATTTTGAAGGAGAGATCAGTAAAGCCGTTGTCCTGGCTGTTTTTATCCCTTTGATTATATCCAGCGGAGGAAATTCCGGTTCTCAGGCTTCCTCCATTATTATCCGGGCCATGGCTCTGGGAGAAATTAATTTCAAAAGTTGGTTTTATGTGATGCGAAAAGAAATCCTTTCCGGACTCATTCTCGGATCCATACTGGGGCTGGTGGGTTTTCTCAGAATTTTTTTATGGCAGCACCTTCACATTCAGGATTATGGGCAACATTGGTTTTTGATCGGGCTCACGGTTGCATTTTCACTGGTGGGCGTGGTGATGTGGGGTACGCTTTCGGGTTCCATGTTACCCATCATTCTAAAAAAACTGGGTGCTGATCCAGCGGCTTCTTCTGCTCCCTTTGTCGCGACCCTGGTGGATGTAACCGGTTTGATTATTTATTTTACCGTAGCTACGCTCATACTAAGCAATACACTGCTTCAATCATGAGGTAAAGCGGAGCCGGCTTTGGAAGGCGCTTTGTAGATAGGCACCGTGCTACAGGGTTCTCCATACATGATGGATTTGGCCACGGGCCTGAGCAGTTTGGTAATTTCCAAATAGGCAAAATCACCGATCTTTTTATCTCCACAGCCTTTCACTACCACCCTTTTGTCTTTATATTCTGCGGGGTTCAGCTGCTGAATCCGATGGGTAATCAGCTGCCGCAGTACAGCCTGTTCATCGCCCATCAGGATGTCTTTGGCAAAGGGCTGGAGATAGCTGGTTACCAACATATAGGCCCAAACAGGAATAACCGCATCTGCCGAACAATAAATGCCTACGGTTTCATCCCGGTATTGGGACCAATCCGCGGAAAGCAAGGCCGCCCTGAAATCCTTTTCCTTCAGGATCAATTCCATGAATAAAAAGGGTTTCAGATCGAAAATCCGGATGGGATTGGTTGGATAGAAAGCCTCCAGGTCCAGCGTAAGCAGGGTGCTCTGGCTAACTTTATTGATGATTTCCTCTGCCATGTTTTGTTCGGCAAAGATACGAAATAAGCAGCGGACGCTGGCAGGGGCAGCCGACGGCCGGGTTTGAATCCTCACTCGGGCCCAGGCTCACCAAAGCCATTCAAAAAGACTGCCCGAAAGCAGGCATCCATACCTTTAAAGATACTTACCGCGATCGTCCTGGATCTTCGCTTTCTTCTTAAGGGCATCGGTACCCGTACGCTGGATGATGGATTCCTGTGATTGAAGAATCTGCTGACGAGATTGCTCGATGTCTACGCCATAGTTTGCTCGGGCGCTGACGTTGTCCACCTTTAAAACAAAAACCCCTTCGTTCCCGTATACAGGTGAAGAAATTGATTTTCCCGTCAATTGTTTATCAAAGGAATAACCGACGACCTTGGGTTCCAAACCAAAATTTGGGACATAGGGAGAAATAAATTGTATGCTGTCCGCGTGATTGATGGTCTGACCACTGGAGGAAGCAACGGCATCCAGGGTTGTCGCCGAGGCGATTTTTGCAGCAATCAAGGCAGCTTTTTTCTGGTTTCTTAAAATAGGTTCAATGATGGGCCTTGCTTTGGCCAGGCTGAGGGTTCCTTTGGCATTTATTTCTGTAACCACGGCTACCACATATTTATCACCGATCGGAAAGGATTCAGATACCTCTCCAACTTTGGATCCGTAGATCCAGCGTACCAGCGAACGGCTTGTACCCAGGCCCTGGATATTAAAATCTGTAGGTTGTATCCCCGGATTGACAATGGATCTCAGGTTTTGTTTTTTTACTGCCGCATCATAAGAAGCCTTGTCCCGGTTCTCACCAGCAAACTGGCTGGCCAGCCCCGATGCATTTTGATCGGTCTCTACACTGGGTTCGATCCGACGGGCGAAATAAGCTACTTCAAAAGCCGGTTCAAAATCTTTCTGATCGATAATTTCAATCAGGTGATATCCGAATTGGGTTTTTACCACTTTCATTTCTCCCTTCTTTCCGTTGAATGCAAAGTCACCGAATTCCTTCACCATTTGTCCTTGACCGAAATAACCCAGGTCACCGCCTTTGATGCGGCTTCCTTCGTCTTCAGAAAGATGGAAAGCCACACTATCAAATTTTTGTCCGTGGTCGATCAGGGCCTTGATGCTGTCAATTCTGTTTTTTGCCGTGCTGTCGTCCAGTTTGGGTTGATTGGTTTTTAAATCGACCGTCGCCACCAAGATATGTCGCGCACGCACGGAATCGGGCAGGGTTTTCGTATCCATGATTCTAGCCAACACAAAATTATTTCCATCCAAATAAGGTCCCACTACTGCACCTTTTGGAAGGTTTACAATGGAATCTTTTCTGGAGCCCGTAATCTTAGATTTGGGAACGTAGGTGTCGTGATAATTTATTTCCGTTCCGTTTTTGGCTAAGAAAGATTCCGCATCGGTAGTGGCCGTAAACTCGGGCTTAAGGGCCTGGACCTGTCCAAATATGGTCGCGCTGTCTCCTGAAGTAGGTGCTGCGCTAAAACTCACATAATCTATGCTTCTTGATTCCTCTTGCGCATACTGGTCCTTGTGATTGTCCAGGTAGGTCTGAATTTCCGCGTCGGAGACGGTAATGGAACTATCGGAAATGGTTTGATAAGGAATTTTTATAAAACTTACAGAAGCAATCTGGCTGTTGTCGGCATTGGTCTTCTCAATCATCCACTTGGGAACGTAGGTGCTTTGGGCTATAAGAGAAACATATTTTTCCCTTTGCCTGATCTTTATAAACTGCGGAATGGCCTGCTCGAAAAAATTTTGGGCCATCGCATAATTCTGGTCTGATTTCCTGTTGGATTTATACAGTGTTCGGAGCTGGTTGATCCGTGCAGCTGCTTGCTGGGGATCAAATTGTCCGGTGTTCGGGTCAGTAAATGCCCGTCTGATTTCCTGAACCGCATTCGGGCCTACCAGCATATCATTTAATTCTTTATCGCTTACTTCTATACCAAGGTTCTGATATTCGGTCGTAAGAACGGCGTTGTCTTCAAACTGTTTCCATATTTCTTCCCGGATATTTTGAGAAAGCATGTCGTTGACCGGGTATCCCTGACTTTTATATTGATCTTCCCGTTCAGAAACCTGCCTTTGAAAATCCGCATAGTCTAATTTTTCCCCGTTTACAGAACCAATAATTCCGGAAGTGGAAGCCGCTGCCCGGCCACCGATGGATCGGGCGTCCATGAGCAGAAATCCAATCAAACTCACTGCAATAAGTCCGAAAACGAGCCAAGCGGCCTTATCCCTTATTTTCTGAATGATAGACATATATATATAGTCGGTTTTTTTAAAAGATGGCAAAAATAGCTGAAAAATGGTTATGAACAAATTGTGCAAAACATGCAAACACGCACCGGCACTCTATTTAAAGGATATTTCTTTGCTGGTTCTTCCATTTGGGTTCAATCCGGATTGGTCGGGCGTGAAACAAGCCAAGGCTCATGGAACCTGTCTGCACAGCAGAGCGGGTATAACCGGAAAATTTAGGGGAAAACCCCGAGTATTGGCTCCGATTTTATGTGAAAGGAATGAGAAGAGTTTAGAAAAAATCGATCGGCTTACTACGGCCTGTGAACAAATGGCCATTTGTCCGGGTTTTAATAGCAAATCTGTTATTAAGATTTTCTTAAGTTCTCCAAACCAGTGATGGAATGTGGAAAGGGCGCAAAATCAGGTCGGGCCCGGATTCAGGCCTGTGAACGGGGTGTTAATAACGGTGCAAAAAAATATATATTTGGGTAACTCGCCTTTTCCGGGAGCCGTTATCCCCATAACCGGCCTTATAATAATAGTAGTTCTATTTATATAAATAATATATTAGTATATATTATGGCAGTTATCAACATCGAGGAAGCAAGGATGCAAGTGAACCGAAAGGGGTTTCTGGATTTGCCGGTGGACCCTTCGCTGGATCTTTTTTCCGAGATAGAACGTCTAAAAAAGGAAAAAAGTGCGGTGTTGCTCGCCCATTATTATCAGGATGCCGATATCCAGGATGTGGCCGATTTTATTGGAGACAGTCTCGGACTGGCACAGGAGGCCGCGCGGACCAAAGCCAAGATGATTGTATTCGCGGGCGTTCATTTTATGGCTGAAACAGCCAAAATTCTCAATCCCGATAAAAAAGTCTTGTTACCGGACTTGAACGCCGGATGTTCCTTGGCTGATTCGGCTCCAACGGAATTATTCCGGGCTTTCCGGGAAAGTCACCCAGACCACCTCGTCATTTCCTATATCAACTGTACTGCTGAAATAAAAGCGCTCAGCGATATCAACTGCACCTCCTCCAATGCTGAAAAAATTATTGAAAGCCTGCCGGCTGACCAGAAAATAATATTTGCGCCGGATAAAAATTTGGGGGCCTATCTGAAAAAGAAGACGGGGAGGGATATGTTGTTGTGGAATGGAGCCTGTATTGTACACGAAATATTCAGCGTTCAAAAAATTACCGCTTTGAGATTGCGGCATCCTGAGGCAAAATTCATTGCGCATCCAGAATGTGAGGAACCAGTGCTCCGGATGGCTGACTTTATTGGATCGACTACCGCCTTGTTAAAATACACGCAATCCAGTGGGGCAAAAGAATTTATTGTGGGAACAGAATCGGGTATTCTCCACCAGATGAAAAGGTCTTCCCCGGAGAAAATTTTTATACCGGCTCCTCCCGAGACCAATTGTGCGTGCAACGATTGTCCATACAT
>JABDAN010000057.1 GCA_013289175.1 Bacteroidota bacterium | reverse complement strand
GCGGCCTGCCTGGGAACCCGGCTTTCTGCCCGGGTGGTAGGCTACGCCATGAACGGGGCGGACAAAATAAATCCAACGGTTCCTGCCCACCGAGTGGTAAACAGGGTTGGCCTGCTTTCGGATAAACACCATTTCTCTCCTCCCGGTAAAATGGAAAAATTGTTGAAGGAAGAAGGCATCCTGGTAAAAGATGATACCATCGTCAACTTCAAAGACAAATTCTGGGATCCCGGAAAATCGGAGGATCTGACGATTTAGTCACAGCCAAAAATGCAAAACATTTGCTTATATTTTAGGGGTGACAAACACAAATCTTATGACAGTCATAATGATAGTAAAGTTCTAGCCATATGAGGCTATAGTTAGCCCCATTCGACCTAAAATCTTATAATTTGGTTAGTTAAATTCCATCACACTTAATTCGACTTCCCAGCTTTTGAAGATCACCACATCCAATGAACACTATTGACTATATGAAAAAGACCCTATTCTTTTTATTGCATTTAGTTGTTTTTACGAGTTTGTCTGACCAAGCGAAGGCGCAGGATGATAATCTCAAACCAGTAAACGGGATATTTTCCCAATATGATTTTCAATTTGATTACTATAGTTTAGTCAGAAAATTATTATTTAGAGGTTTTTCGGATAATCCTGAAATCCGTTTTGTTGTTATTCCTTCATTTACTCCAGAATTCGTTTTAGATATTGAAGTGGACAATAATAAAAAATACTTCCTGCTATATCACCAAGCAAATCCCAGTATATGGTATAACCAAGGAAAAAAGAAAATTAATATCGATTCGATGAAGACAGAAATCGAATACAAATCTTTCGCCCTTATTAAAAAATTATTTCTTGCAGCCATTAATAAAACTAAATATCAACCGGATTCACTTCATTCAATTGGAATAGATGGAACGGATTATTATTTTTCAGTTAATGATATGGGCCAAAAAGATGGATTTATCTGGTCACCTCCAGTTGGAACCAAAATGAATAGGTTGGTAGAAATCGCAATACATTTAACTCAATTAATGAAAGAAGAACCTGATATGATTGAATTTGATACTACATTTTCAAAGGAGATAGAGGACCTAACTAAATTATTAGAATGAAAACTGAGGGCATGGCGATCCATTAGCTGCATATCTGATTATACGACGCATCACAATTTCATCCACTTCTACAAATATTACCTTGTCCCCAATGCAAAAAATAATCAATTCGATCTGATTAATTCATTGTATTGTGAGGTAGAATTAGGCTTTAGCTGACAATGGAAGGCAATCTAACAAATTAATAGTTGTATGTATAGATTTGTCCAGTTATTCCGCTATTTGGATCTGAACCGATTCCTTGTACAATCCGGCCCGCTGCGTCTTTGGTCCATACAAAGTTCAAGCTGGTGATGTTGAAATTTGCATCCTGATATTGAAAATAGTTTGGAAGATTTTTCGATTTAAAATCTACCAAACTGTTGTAAGTGAATATCGTACCCAAATTATTGGTAAGATGAGGGTTATAAAACGGATTGATATCGGTTGTAAAAGTTCGTGAAATAAGGTGAATTAATTGGCCACCGGGAGTAAAATAAGCAATATCCGACTGCAGATTATCCTGCGGTACAGACATGGTATCAACTTCTTGATATACAAGGCTACCCTGCGTTTGCGGATCGAAAGAAAATGACTCAATGGTTGTATTTCCAATTCCATCATAGGTATAGTGGTTGGTAGTATAATTATTCGTCTGATTGATGGAGACAGAATCTCCAGTCACCCGATTTAAATTATCAAATGTCAACAAATGATGTTCTGAAGTTCCTGCGTTGCCAGCATTATAAAATGTCATGTCATATGAGGCTGGAGGGGTCGTACTATCTGGTTGTGTAAAACTAAGGAGCGTGCTATCAACCACAATGTTTGCTCCCGAGCTGTCAAAATTATGCACATTGATACTAGCCAATAGTGTTTTTTGATCGTAACCCAGAACGACCAGCGTCCTAACGTGTATAAGGGGCTGATAAATACTAAAAGATTTCAACAATGAATCTCCTACGGTAGGTTGAGTTGGAGGTGGAGGAGTATTGCTTTTGTTACAAGAAAACAACGCAATTGATGCAATGAGGCAAATTGTTAGGTTTTTCATGACCCATACAACGAAAATATTTATTTGTTATTTCATTATTTCAATCGGTTTTTACTAAGGTTTTTACTTAGATAGAACCCTCCTTTCCAAAAGTCTTCGTGTATTGAATATCCAACTAAATTAAAAATAGATGGTCTTAGAACCGATACAAGAACAGTCCCGATACAACCAATGCAATAAAAATGGATTTGTTTTTTGTATTCATCTAATGAATCTATGGGTCTACGTGCAATTAACCCTTTGCCCGCGTACGAAAAGATTGTTGAGGCAGTTCCGTCCCTTATGTGTAGTAAGGGCTGATCATAATATAAACAATCACACCTGTCACGGCAACATAAAACCAGAGAGGCCAGGTGATCCTGGCCAGTTTTTTATGGGCTGCAAATCGCTGCTGAAAAGCGCGCTGAAGAGTGAAAAGGACGAAGGGAATAATAATTCCGGATAAAATAATGTGGCTGCTCAGAATAAAATAATATAGATACCTCAGATTGCCCGCCTTCAATTTTTCTTCGGCACTCAGGAAGCCGTCGTGGTTGATGTCACCATATTTCACTGAAGGGTTGGAGCTATGGTAGATCACATAAGAAATTAAAAAAATGGTACTCAGTACAACGGCCGTCAGGTTGGCATTGCGGTGTGCCTGGATACGCCGGTTTTTAATAAAGTATAAACTGGCCAAGAGCAAAATGGCGGTCGTGGAATTGAGGATCGCATGAAACAACGGAAGGCTGCTGGTATTGAATCCAAGATTAACCTTGGTCTTCAAACCCACTACCAGATAAGCTACGGCCATGGGAATGGCAATGGAAATAGTAATAATCGGAAGTGTATAGGTTTTTTCTTTCATGGTATGGATAACTACTCTTCCGTTCTTAAATTTTCCTGTCTTTTTATCGCCACTGCCGAAACTTTCGGCTTTCTGGAAAGGAATATCACGGCGGCGGCTGTCGCCAGCAATATAAATATGATCATCGGAATCAGGGGTTTCAATTCTGTGAGGGGAGATACATAATTTTTATCCTTCTCCAGCATGATAAAAATCATGTCATTGGCCAGTTTGGCCAGGTCCACACTGTCCAATCCGTTATAATAGCCTCTCACCACGTGTTCCTTATCGAGCAACACCAGTTTTTGGGTATGAATGAAGTTTGAATCCACGCCTTCGCCGTCCGCCAGGCCCAGTTTCAATTCTTTTATGGAGAATTCATAGATCTGTTTCTTGGGTCCGGTCAAAAGCCACCATTCATCCGGATTTACCCCAAACCTGTCTCCGTAAGTTCTTAGTACCGGCACTGAATCCCGCTCGGGATCTACACTAAAGGAAAGAAACTGGACATAGGCTGGATTGAGTTGTTTGAACTGATCCTTGGTGGAAAGGGCATCCTGCAATTTTTTTATGTTGGCCGTTAACTTAGGGCAAATAGAAGGACAGCGGGTAAAGAAAAAATCAGCTACGATGACTTTCCCCGGCAGATCTGCGAGTGAAACGGTTTTCCCCAATTGATTTTGAAATGAAAAGTCATCCACCGAATGCCAGATCGTATCGTCGATGGATTTCCCGTCCCGAATAACGGTTTTGACGCTGTCGTAGTAATACCGACCGGGCATACCGATGGTCTGGTCACTGGCCCGCTTCATCAGCAGATAACCAATCAGGGGCACCATAACGGCCAGCAATATCGAGGTCAGCGCTTTTTTGGTCACAAAATATTTTCTAGATAAAAAAACCACCGCCGAGGCAATGGTTAATTATTAATGGTTAATTGTCAACGCCTAGATCGTGGGCAAATCGGCATGACGATCTCTTATTCTTTTCCCGGTTTCTTTCCTTCTTCCTTGTGTTCAGCAGGTTTTACAATCGTCTTACTCTGTTGTAACTGGTATCCGTCATAACGCATGCGCAGTGTGTGGAAAGAACTTCCGTCCCACAAAAAGGCAATGATAAACCAAATGAAAAGACAGGCAGGTATCGCAATGGTCATAATCAGGTTTTTGATTTCATGACCCAGATGCATAAATTCGGCGACGATAAAAAATGCCTTGGCCAGGGTCATGATGATAAAGACCCCGTTGAGAATATGTTTGGGGAAAAAGTGGGTTTCAAAATAAATGATGGCTACGATCAGTTCAAATAAAGTGATCACCAGCAGAATCCAAAAGGTCCTCCAGATCGCCTTGGTATCAAAAGAATTTTTTTCTTTTTCCAGTCCAGATGTCGTGACGTTGCTCGAAGACATAGTTTCAGTCAATTTAATTTATAACAGATAGAAACAGGTGAATACAAAAACCCAGACCAGGTCCACAAAATGCCAGTAAAGACCGGCCTTTTCTATCATCAGGTAATGACCCGTCTTTTCAAAATCTCCTCTCCAGGTTTTGATCAGCATACAAATATTGATGATCACCCCGGAAAACACATGAAAGCCATGGAAACCGGTAATGGTAAAAAAGAAATTTGAAAAATTGGTTGAAGATTGGGTCCCGTTGATATTCATAAAAGGGTTTCTGCCCCACCAGGCACCTTCGTGGTATAAATGAGTCCATTCCCAGGCCTGGCAGCCCAGAAAAGCCAGACCACCCAGAATGGTTAAAAACATCCATTTCATGACCGCTTTGCGGTCCTGCATCTGACCGGCACCCACGGCCATAACCATTGTCACCGAACTCATGATGAGAATAAAGGTCATCAAGCTCACAAATGCTAGCGGTACGGTCATTTGACCGATTACCGGAAAACTGCGAAACACTTCGTTGGGATCGGGCCAGGAATAGGAAGAAAAGCGGATCGTCCCGTATGAAATCAAAAATGCCCCGAAGGTGAAAGCATCACTCATCAGGAAATACCACATCATGAGCTTTCCGTATTCAACATTGAAGGGGCTCTTACCTCCGCTCCACCACTTTTGACCTACAGGAACTGAATGTGCCATGAGATTGTTTTGAACAGGTTCACAAATTTATCTAACAAAAAGCATATTTTATTGTACCATTAAAAAGAAAATGAACAGGTAGATCCACAACAGATCTACGAAATGCCAGTAGGTGCTGACCACATCCACCGGAACCCTATTATAACTCCGGATCCGGGTATTTCTTGCCCTGAACCAGAGGATAACGAGTGCGATTATCCCGCCGAAAACATGCAAAGCATGCAACCCGGCAATGATATATAAAAACTGCCCGGCTCCAGATCCATGGAAGGTAGTGCCCGTAACCCAGAGATGACGAAACCCCAGCCACTGCAGCAAGATAAAAACCAAGCCCAGGATAATGGTCGCCCCGACCATTTTTCTATACCGGATCATCCTTCTTTCCACAAAGGATTTTCCAGCCAGGTAGATGGTCACACTGCTGATCAGGATAATGGCAGTCGAATAATAAAAAGCAATCGGCATCAAAAAACTGGTCCAGCCTGGTTGTTCCCTTTTTACGATATAGGCACTGGTCAGGCCCGCAAACATCATAACGATACTTCCGATGGCTACCCATAAATTGAATTTATGGGGATGTATTTTTTTATTCTGATCAACCACATTATTAAGTTCTAAGCCCGCATTCATTTTCAAAAATTTCAATATGGCACTTTATCAATTAGCAAAGCCAGCAAAACCACCGGCAGATAAATATAACTACCGAACATCACTCTTCTGGCAGCCTGAATGGTCATTTCCCGGTATAGCCGCACGCAGGTCGTAACCATAAAAATATTGGCGACCGCTACGATGATCAGGCTGATGTTTCCACTCATTCCGTTAAAATATGGAAGGACCCCTACGGGCAAAAGCAGCAGGGAATAAATGACCGCCTGCAAGGCTGAATATTTTGTCTGTCCCTCACCAGAGGGCAACAGTTTAAAACCCGCAGCGCTGTAGTCCTTGTGTGCGATCCAGGCAATGGCCCAAAAATGAGGAAACTGCCAGAAAAATTGAATCGCAAAAAGTATCCATCCCCCGGCACTGAGGCTGTCATTTCCAGCGGCCCAGCCAATCAAACAGGGCATAGCTCCGGGAATCGCACCCGCCAGAACGGCTACCGAACTGACTTTTTTTAAGGGTGTATAGATAAAGGCGTAAAAAAATAAACTAATGACAGATAAAAGCGCTGTCAGAAAATTAAAATGCCAGAGCAAAAAGATGCCTGTCAGTCCGCAGATAACGGCAAAGGACATGGCCTCGGCTACGGACATCCTGCCCGATGCGACCGGTCTTCCGGCTGTGCGTTTCATCATGGCATCGGTCTGGTATTCCATCGCCTGATTGATTGCGTTGGCACTTCCGGTTACCAGCATGCCTCCTACAAACAGGAGTATAATGGCTTTCCAGTCGTATACCCGCACCAGGGGTGCCAGTAAATAACTGATGACTGCTGAAAAAACGACCATAAAGCTGAGGTTGAATTTGACCAACAGCATATAGTCCTTCAGCTTGTCTGCAATTTTAAAAGAACCGGATTCTTTGATATTACCCTGCTCCATCAGACGAATGGGTTTTTCCCCGGAACTAATGGTGCTGTTCATCGGCTCCAAGTGGTTCTGTTTGCAGGATGAAGTCTTTTCCGTCTTTTCCGTAATCATAAGCCCAGCGATGGACTTCGGGAATTTCTCCTGGCCAGTTTCCATGTCCCGGGTGAATGGGAGTCGTCCACTCCAGTGTGTTGGCCTGCCAAGGATTTTGAGAAGTCACCTTCCTGCCTTTGAATATAGAATAGAAGAAATTGAACACAAACATCAATTGCACCGCAAAAACGATCATGGCCACGGTGGAAATAAACCGGTTGAGGTCTGCGAACTGATTAAAAGTGGACCATCCTGAATATTCAACATAACGGCGTGGCATACCCGCTAATCCTTCATAGTGCATGGGCCAGAAAATGAGGTAGGCTCCAGCGAATGTCACCCAGAAATGGATATAGCTCATCGTATTGTTCATATAACGGCCGTACATTTTAGGGAACCAGTGATAGACCCCACAAAACATTCCGAGAAAGGCCGAAACGCCCATCACGATATGGAAATGTGCAATGATAAAATAGGTATCGTGTAAATGGATATCCAGGGTTGAATTCCCCAGGAAAACACCCGTGAGACCGCCGGAAATAAACATGCTCACAAATCCGATTGCAAACAGCATGGCTGGTGTGAACCGGATATTTCCCCGCCAAAGGGTGGTGAGCCAGTTGAAGACCTTGATGGCCGAAGGCACGGCGATCAAAAGGGTGAGCAGTACGAATACCGAGCCCAGGAACGGATTGAGTCCCGTCACAAACATATGATGGGCCCAGACCAGAAATGCCAAAATCGTGATCGCAAAAAGAGAACCGATCATGGCCATATATCCGAATATAGGTTTGCGTGAGTTGATGGCCATTACTTCAGACACGAGACCCATGGCTGGAAGAATGATGATATAAACCTCCGGATGACCGAGGAACCAGAACAAATGCTGGAACAAGATCGGCGATCCCCCTTCGTTGGGAAGCGCTTTCTGGGTCGCTGAGATAAAAATATCCGAAAGATAAAAACTGGTTCCGGCATGCCGGTCGAATAACAGCAATATCAAGCCGGAGAGCAGGACTGGAAAAGAAAGTACGCCCAGGGTGGCCGTAAAGAAAAGAGCCCAGATCGTAAGCGGTAGCCGGGTCATACTCATTCCCTTGGTCCGCATATTGAGAATGGTCGTTATATAATTCAACCCTCCCAGCAGGGAGGAGACGACAAAAAGCGCCATCCCGGTAATCCAGTAGTCCATTCCACCCTGTGAACCGATGGAGGCATCCCCCAGTGCACTCAGGGGCGGATAAGAAGTCCATCCTCCAGCTGCAGGTCCTGTTTCAATAAATAGGGAAGTGATCATCACCACGCTGGCCATCCAGAAAAACCAGTAGGACAACATATTCAGAAAGGGAGAAGCCATATCGCGCGCTCCGATTTGAAGGGGTATCAGGAAATTGGCAAATGTGCCACTCAAACCCCCGGTCAGCACAAAAAATACCAGTACGGTTCCGTGCATGGTCACCAGCGCATAATATGCCTCCGGCTGGATTTTTCCACCCTTGGCCCATTTACCCAAGATATCTTCCAGCCATGGAAAAGTGGATTCAGGATATCCCAGCTGCAGTCGGAACAACACGGACATGAAGCCGCCGAGGATGGCCCATATCATCCCGGTAATCAGGAATTGCTTACAGATCATTTTATGATCCTGGCTGAATACATATTTTGTTATGAAGGTTTCTTTATGATGATGGCCTTCATGCTCGGCATCGTGTACCGGCTGCGAACCGACCATCTCACCGTGTCCATGTATCGTCAAATCTGTACTCATCAGTAAAAATTTATTCTTTAATATTTTCTTTACGGGGTTACTGCCACGAGCTTCGCCGGTATCTCCCCTTTTAAGGCCGCTGTCTTCGCCGAGTCTGCCGGAGCAGGCGCTGGCATCTTATCCTTCATCACCGATACATAATTGGGAACCTGTTTTGCACGCCACAATACGAATTCCTCCGGCGTAACAACCTGTATGATGCCCTTCATGGAAAAATGCCCTTTGCCACACATCTGGTCGCAGGAAATTTCATATTCGAAATCGGGATTGCCCGTAATTTTTTTCATTTCCTGGGTAGTATACTTCGGCGTAAACCACATGGTGGTGGGTGTTCCGGGAACCGCATCCATTTTCATCCGGAACTGGACGATACCCACATCGTGGATCACGTCCCGGGAATTGATGATTAATTTCACCGGCTGGTTGACGACCATATACATAGCGCTGGAGACGACCAGGTCGTCGTGGGTAGCCGGATCATCCCACAACAATCCGAGAGAATTGTTCTCGGCATCACTGATATTCCTATAATATTTTTTTCCAAAGACGCCGTCCTTTCCTGGATAACGATAGATCCAGTTAAACTGTTTGCCGGTAATCTCTATCTGCATCGCATCTCTTGGAGCTTCTCCGGTTATCTGAAACCAATACATCAGGCCGAATCCGACCAGTACAGTAAGGGCAATGGCGGGAACCACGGTCCAGATCACTTCCAGTTTATTGTTGTGCGGGAAATAAAAGGATTTTCTCTTTTCGGAATACTGGTATTTAAATGAAAACCAGAACAGCAGAATCTGGGTGATGAAAAAGACAATCCCGGTAATGGCGATTGTGATGTAGAGCATCTGGTCGATTTTTTCGCCCTGAACGGAAGCCGATTTTCCCAGAATTTTCCCTTTAAATAGTTCGTTACACCAGTAAACACCAATCAGGCCGAGTACCAGAAAAAGAATCATCAGAAATCCGTTGATTCGGTTGTTCTGTTCATTGTTCTTCTTTTCCCCCTTCAGTATACCTACATATTCACTGGCTTTTGCAATCTGGAAAGTGATTACAAAACCCAACAATAAAATCGCAATCAGAAAATAGGTTGACATATCTACTAAGTATAATGAATAATGCTTTCTTTAAAGAACGGATGATTGATGGCAACCAGCGGGAATTTCGCCAGTACATTGCCGGTCTGGTAAATGATCAATCCGACAAATCCTGCTGCAATGCCGAAATCAAATATATTCATCGGCACATGATCCGGGATCAAGCTGGCGAATACCATCTGGTAAAAATCCAGCCAGTGACCAAAGAGCAAAGCTACAGACATAAAGGTTAATGTGGTATAGTTGCGTTTGGAACTGCTTCGCATATAGATCAGCAAGGGAGCCAGGAAATTTATCGTAAGGTTCAGGTAAAATATGCCAGTATATGCACCCTCGAACCGGGGCCTGAAATAAGTCGTTTCTTCCGGGATGTTGGCGTACCAGATCAGCATGAACTGGGAAAACCAGAGATAGGTCCAGAATATCGAAAAGGCGAACTGGAACTTTCCCAGATCGTGCAGATGTTCCTTGTTTACATATTCCAGGTATCCTTTGTTTTTTAAATAAATCACAAATAGGGTGATCAGGGCAACGCCTGCCACAAACGTGCTCGCAAAAGTATACCAGCTGTACATCGTACTGAACCAGTGGGCACTGATACTCATCAGCCAGAGCCAGGGAACGGTGGATGCGACGGTGAGTGCAAACCAGAAAATATAAACCGCAGCCCATACCGTATTCTTCCAAATATATTTTTTCCCTTCTTCGACCGTGGGACGGTGGTTGTCCAGTTCCCGGCTCAGGCTCCGCATTTTATATCCAAGCACGGTCCAGAGTCCGATCGTCAGCGTAGTCCAGATGATAAAAAACGTCGGATTTAAAAAGCCCTTTTTGCCATTTAATATCGGATCGCTGGCCACCCGGGCTTTGTCCAGCCATTCGTACATAAAAGTTTTATGACCAGCCACCAGGCACATCAGGATCACAAAAGTGATTCCGCCGATGATCGGCACACAAGCCGCAATGGCTTCCGTAACCCGGCGAAAAGCCATTTGAAAACCTCCCCAGGCCAGCGTAACGGCGCAGAAAAAAAACATGGCGGCATTGACAACCAGTAAAAAATAAACGCTGTTTTGCAGAAGTGCGGCCCAGAACCGGGTCTGTTGTGCTTCCGTACCGGATCCATACACAAAGTATCCGATGATCAGGGATGCAATCCCGATGATCATCAGTCCCATGGACCACATCCTGAAACCAGATGGAATTTCAAAACGTTGTTTAATTGACATTCTTGATAATTTTTATGCTCGCTTTCGCTGATTATTTTTTAATTGTTGAATCCGCTGTGGCCGCCACCGGCTTTGAAGCTTCTTGTTTGGCCTTGATATAGGCGATTACCATCCAGCGCTGTTGCGTGTTCAACTGGGAAGCATAACTCCCCATTTTATTTTTACCATAGGTTACTGAATAATACATCTGTCCTTCAGGCATGGTCTCATATTTTTTATCCCCCACCAGCGTAGCCGGTTTGGCCGGGAACGGACCGTCCCCTCCCCGGTAGAGCGGACCGTTGCCATCTAATTTGGTTCCATGACATATTCCGCAATTGACCAGATACAATCGCTGGGCTTCTACAATCTGGGCCGTATCCATAAAAGCGATCGGATTTTTTACCGCCTTGGATGCCACATAATTGGCGGTATCGCCGGCTGCATCTTGGGGAATATCAAAAGGAAAAAGTACTCCCCGCTTCATCGTACCCGCAACAGGTGTATTGCTGAAATGAATTCCCTTTTTCAACAATGCGTCTTTTTCTTCTGGCGTCATCGCATAGGTTTCGAAGGCCCTGCTATAGGCCATGTCCGGCATGTAGATTCTTCCCGTATCGCGCCGCACTTCATCACTGCAGGATACCAGCAACACGCCGAACAAACAGAATGGAATAATTTTTTTTAGGATCTGCATTGCAACATTCATTTCGTTATACCAGTATGGTTTTTGCGTTATCGACGGTAGGAATATTCTTACTATAGGTTCCGAGCCACCAGCCAGTTTCTGCATTCTGGATATGGATGTCGATCGCGCCAACAGATTTTAGAAACGCCTGCGCTTCGGTTTCGTTGGTTCTTGGGGTACATTCAATGACCATCGTAAACTGATCATCCGTCGAACGCAGGTTAAAATGATGTTTCCTTACAAAAGGTGCCATCTGACAGAGATAACAAAAAGTGAGCACCATACCGACGGCGGAAAAAAGAACGGTCAATTCAAAAGTGATCGGAATCCAGGCGGGCAGGGCAAAATGCGGTTTCCCACCAAAATTCAGCGGCCAGTCATACAACAAGGCATAGCTGATCCCGCTGAGTGCCGTAGTGGTTCCGGTAATACCGTAAATAAAACCCGCCGTGTGCAGGCTGGTTTCCCTTAAACCCATAGCATGATCGAGACCATGAATGGGCATGGGCGTATAGACGTCATGGATTTTATAACCGGCCAGCCGCACTTTCTTAACAGCAGGAAATAAAACCGACTCTTCTAAAAAACTCCCGACAACAAATCTTTTTATAGCCATATCAGCTTTTTAACAAATGTTCATCAATGCGCGTGTTCAAATTCGTGGGTAAAGGCTTCCACCGATTCATTCTCTTCAGGACCCATTTTCTCTTTATAATGTTCTCCTGATTTCTTCAGAATATGTTTGATTTCTGCCACGGCAATGACCGGGAAGAATTTTGAAAACAGGAAATAACAGGTGAAAAACAAACCGAATGTTCCCAGATAAAATCCGATTTCCCAGATCGTGGGAGAATAATAAGTACTCCAGCCGCTGGGCAGATATTCCCGGTAGATGGAGGTAACGATGATCACAAATCTTTCGAACCACATTCCGATATTGATGATAACGGACATAAAGAAGGTAAGCACCAGGTTCCTGCGGAATTTCCGGAACCAGAATATCTGGGGGGAAAGCACGTTACAGCCCATCATGATATAATAGGACCATCCGAGGGGCGATAAAATATTGGCGCGGTTTTGAAAGAAAGCAAAATTTTCAAATGGATTTTGACCGTACCAGGCGATGAACAGTTCTGTCAGGTAGGCCACACCCACTATGGATCCGGTGAGCAGAATGATTTTGTTCATGACGTCGATGTGCTCCAGGGTAATATAATCTTCTAAGTGAAGCACTTTACGGGATATGATGAGCAGGGATTGCACCATGGCAAATCCGGAGAATACGGCACCCGCAACGAAATAGGGGGGAAAGATGGTCGTATGCCAACCGGGAACCACCGAAGTGGCGAAGTCAAAGGACACGATCGTGTGAACCGAAAGCACCAGGGGTGTACTCAGACCTGCCAGCACCAAGGAGAGTGCCTCATGCCGCTGCCAGTGTTTGGTGGAACCTGACCAGCCGAAAGAAGCCATGCCGTAAAAGAATTTTCTCCATTTCAGTTTGGCGCGGTCACGAACAGTAGCCAGATCCGGCAACAAGCCGCAATACCAGAAAAGCAGGGATACGGTGAAGTACGTGGAGATCGCAAATACATCCCACATCAGTGGTGAATTAAAATTCGGCCACAGAGACCCCCGCGTATTGGGATAAGGGAAAACAAAAAATGCCATCCATACCCGGCCCATATGCCAGATCGGAAACTGGCCGGCACACATGACCGCAAAAATGGTCATGGCTTCCGCAGCCCGGTTCACACCGGTTCTCCAGCCCTGACGGAATAATAAGAGAATGGCTGAAATCAAGGTTCCCGCATGCCCGATACCCACCCACCACACGAAATTGGTGATATCCCATCCCCAACCAACCGTTTTGTTCAGGTTCCATTGGCCCGTTCCATAAATGACTTCCCGGGTGACGGAGAATATTCCAAAACACAACAGCAGTACGGCAGTCAGAAATCCGATCCACCAGAGCCTGGAAGGACGGTTTTCGATCGGCCTGATAATGTCTTCGGTGATCTGGTGATAGTCTTTATCACCCGATACCAGTGGCGGCCTTACTTGTGATTCGTATTTAAATGCTGACATACTGGGTTATCACTTTTTCACCGCGCCCTACAGGCGAGGATCAATTAAAAATCATTACACTTTCTCTTCGGACTCCGGATTGCGGACCTTGGCCAGATAAGTAATATTGGGCAACACGTGCAATTCCTCCAGGACATGATAAAGACGATGTTTGTTGTCCTTTCTGGCTTTGACGATCGCACTCTGTGTATTGTTGATGTTACCGAATTGGATGGCCTGTGTCGGACAGCCTTGCTGACAAGCGGTTTTCACATCTCCATCGGTCAGCACCCTACTCTCTTTTTTTGCCCTCAGTTTACCATCCTGTAAGCGTTGAACGCAGAAACTGCATTTTTCCATGACACCCCGTGAGCGAACCGTTACATCCGGATTGAGCACCATGCGGGTAAGGTCGTCGTTCATCATTAGGACAGCTTCATTGAGTTTACCCACACCTTGTTCATCCTGGTTATTTGGAAAGCTATCGGCTCCCATATAATCTTCCCAGTTGAAACGACGTACTTTGAAAGGGCAGTTGTTGGCGCAATAGCGGGTGCCGATGCAACGGTTGTAGGCCATTTGATTCAGCCCTTCGGTACTGTGGTTGGTTGCGGACACCGGACAGACATTTTCACAAGGGGCATTGTCACAATGCTGACAGAGCATGGGTTGGAAAATCGTCTGAATGCTATCGGGATCCGCGAGATTTCCGGTGAAATAACGGTCAATGCGCATCCAGTGCATATCGTGGTAACGAACCACTTCATTCTTTCCGACGATCGCAATATTGTTTTCAGCAAAGCAGGCCACCACACAGGCACCACATCCCACACAGGAATTCAAATCGATCTGCATGCCCCAGTGTATTCCCGGCTTGTCGTAGTAGGGATAAAGGGTTCCTTCGGTATCAAAATTTTCAATTCCTCCGTATTTTGCCAATTCTTCCTTCCGGTCATTGAGGATCTCTTCGGGTTCCTTTACAAATTCAGAGAGGTTCATTTCCTTGATCACCGCCGTGCGGCCTTCATAGGAACCGTGAACCTGGACCTGGGCAATTTTATATTCTTCAGCTGTTTTTTCAAATGCAACATCGGTCGCCATCCATTCGGTGGTCTTGCCGTTGCTGGTGGCAAAAGGGAACACATTTTTCCCCGCACCCACGGCGGCAATGCCGATATAGTCTGCTGTATTTTTTGGATCGGCACTTTGGCGTCCGTATCCGAGTGCGACCGCAAAGACGCCTTCCGGCATACCTGGGACGGCTACGACCGGAATGGTGAGTTCATGATCGTTTGCCTTGATCTTGATGACCTCCCGTTCGGGATGGGATTCAAAGCGATCGGATTGGTTGTGATCCGATAGATCTATATGGTATTGTTCTTTGATAAAATTGGGTGAAACCATGGCATAGTTGTCCCAGGTTGCCCGCGTAATCGGATCGGGTAATTCCAACAGCCAGGGATTGTTGGATTGGGCACCGACGCCCATACTCACCTGCTGATACATAACCAGTTCATAACTCCCCCCCTTTTTCATGGAAGAGATGGCTGAAGCCGCCGCCGAGACAATCGAGGCATTGCCGGAAGCATAGGGCGTCGAAACAGAACCAAGGGGTTCGGTTGCAGATACCCGCTGGACGACGCCGTCCTGCAATGCTTTTTCATATCCTTCGTGGCCTCCCAGTTTGGAAGTCCAGTATTGTTTGAAGAAATCGTCGTAAGAAGTTTTGTTGCCTGACCACAGCAGCAGGGAATCCTCAAAGGGCCGGGTTCGAAAAAGAGGCGCAATCACCGGCTGCATCATGGAGACCGTTCCAGTTTTGGGCTGGGCATCTCCCCAGCGTTCCAGAAAATGCGGAGAAGGCAGTACGAACTTGCAGAGTTCAGTGGTTTCATCCAGTCGGCCGGAAAAAGAAACCGTGGTTTTCACTTTGGCTAGACCGGCAATAAAATTTTTTGATTCCGGATGATCGTAGACGGGATTTACGTCGCAGATGAGCAGGGCTCCGATCCTGCCTTGATTCATATCTGCCACGAGTGATGTAAAATCACTTTCTATCCCTTGACGGGTCAGGTTGGTGGCATCCCAGGTAATCGAAGTTCCGTTCGATCCAATAAGTTCATTGATTGCGTTGACCACCGTTTGCACTTCTACACTGTTGGATCCGGAAACTACCAGCGCGTTTCCTTTATGGGCCAGCAGGTCCTTGGCTGCTTTGTTGATCCCGGCCTTTAATTTTTCAGAAAGGTTGGGAGCCGTCACGCTGCCGCCCACCGCGGCCAGTAAAGCCAAGGCCACCGCTCCGGTCTCAGAAGGTTTATGAGAGAATCGTTCATCGGCATTGGAACCCGTCAGGCTCAGCATGGATTCAAACTGATAGTGCCGGTTCATTCCAGGGGCCTTCTCATCGATTTTTCTTCCACTCGCATACTGGCGGGCGAATTCGATCGGCGACAACCAGGTACCCAGAAAATCTGCTCCCAGGCTCACAATCACTTTCGCCTGATCGAAACGGTATGAGGGGATGGCCCTCTTTCCATAGGATGCTTCATTGGCCAGCAGCATACCGCTGAAAGAATCTGCATCGTATTGTATATGACGGCTACCCTGGTATTTTGAAAGGCAATCTGCGATCACCTGTTTGGTGGTTACCGAACTAATGGTCGGTGTCAGCAAAACAATGGTTCCGGTTTGGCCAGCCATGGAATCGGTGATCAGTTTATCGAAGGCTTCAAAACTGGTAACTTCCTGGAATGTCCCGTTTACCATTTGCACTGGATATCGAAGACGGGCCGTGTCATACAAGTCCAGGATCGACGCCTGCACCCGGGCGGAGGTTCCTCCTTGCGTCAGGGGCGATAACTCGTTTCCTTCCAGTTTGATCGGCCGACCGTCTCTCACTTTGGCGACAACGGAAACGGCGTCTCCACCGGATATAAAAGTAGTGGCATAAAAATCTGCGACGCCGGGGACCATATTCTCCGGTTTCACAACATAGGGGACGATATGGCGGACAGGCATTTCACAGCTGGCAGCCAGGGTGGCGGCCGCAGTACTGAAGCCCAGGTATTTCAGGAAATCGCGCCGCGGTGTTTTGGCATCAAACAAACCTTTGCCGTCCAAATCCGAAGGGGGTAGATCTTCCCGGAACTCATTGTCCTGATCTTTTAAGTAGGATTCAGACAGATTGAGTTCTCCAAAACTTTTCCAGTACTTTTTTTCACTCATTAGAGATCCAGTTTGAGAATTTGAGCATTTGAGCATTCCAGGATCAACGGGTATCCTTTCCCCATCCCCCGGTCAAATCTTCCGATTAATAATGGCATTTCTGACACTCCGTACCACCAATATTTTCAACGGTTACACTATCCATCGCTCCGGTTGCCAGGTTTTGATGGAACCTTTCATAAATGCTATAGAATTTATTTCCGTTTCCGGCTGAGTCCGGAAAATTAATCTTGGTTGTACGGTGGCAGTTGATACACCAGCCCATGCTGAGTTCGGCAAACTGTTTCACTTCATTCATCTGGGTAATGTTTCCGTGACAGGTCTGGCATTGAACTTTCCCGGCGCGAATATGCTGGGAATGATTGAAATACACATGATCAGGCAGGTTATGGATTTTGATCCACACAATCTGTTTGCCGGGTTCGGTATATTTTCCAGACTTCGGATCGTAGCCTGTATAGGAGTAAAGTTTCTGTATTTCTCCTGTCCCATCCACTTCTTTTCCGTTCTCGCGATACAACGGCTCCCCTTTATAATCATTGATCGCTGCATGACAATTCATACAAACATTCAGGGAAGGAACCCCGGCCATCTTGGAATCCCAGGCGCCACCGTGACAATACAGACAGCTGATCTGGTTGGTACCGGGATGCACTTTGTGGGAGAAAAATATGGGTTGTTCAGGCTGATAGTTTTGTTGCCGGCCGAGCCCGATGGCCGCCTGGACCACATAGTAGCCACCTACGACAAAAAGCACGAGGACCAGAAAAGTGATGTAGACCTTATTTCGGTAAAAGGGAATGGGTTCGCTGGATGGAACCCCCGATTTATCGTCGGAAAGTTTTTTCAGGTTGCTGTTTACCTGCAGCAGGACCAGCATAATGACCGCCAGAATCAGGGTAAGAATTCCGTAGAGGAGACTGTTGTCGGATTCTTCCACCTGGGAGGACGGTCCGTTGTTGGGACCCTTGGCTCCGGGGCCTGGTTCGGGATAAGTTTCTATATATTTTAATATGGCATCTATTTCCGGATCCGTCAGCTGCGGAAACGTATTCATGGGCGTCTTGCCAAACTGAATATAGAGGTCGTTAAAGTATTTATTTCCAGAGGCCAGCACGGCCGCATTGTTGCGGATCCAGGCATGCAGTAATTTTTGATCGGGAACCCGGGCGGTGACCCCTTTTAAGGCCGGTCCGGTGACTTGTTTAATGGGATTGTGACAGGATGCGCAATCACTTTGGAATAAAGCTTTTCCGTCCTGAGCCATCGAAAAATTTCCG
This sequence comes from Bacteroidota bacterium, assembly GCA_013289175.1. Classification (GTDB taxonomy): domain Bacteria; phylum Bacteroidota; class Bacteroidia; order Chitinophagales; family Chitinophagaceae; genus Puia. Next base: position 3,010 of record JABDAN010000057.1, on the reverse strand, counting down.
AAAAACAGGAAAAAGGCTGTGAAGAGAAAAATAGAGGATATTCGGAAAGCACTTAGTCTGTAATGATGCATATATACAATCAGTGTATAAATGTGAAAAATCATCTCGGTTGGCTGCAAAAGTAAGCCATGAAATTAACATAATACCAACATGCTGAAATTTTTTTTTGCCTTATCTGGCCTGCATTTCAGCCGATTATGCATTTTTTTAAAAAGTGAATGTCATCGCTTTGTCACGGAAATTCCGGATCATTTTATGAAAGAAAAACCATCGTATTCAAACCATTTTTTTACCACATCTTTACACCCTTTTTAAATGGAATGATTCCACCTTTATATGATCAAAGATCTGTCACCTGTCCGCATTGCCATCTTTGCTTCCGGGAAAGGCAGCAATGCTCGGGAAATCATTCATTTTTTTCAAAACGGCCGTCACCGGGTGGATGGACGAAAAATTGAAATTGCACTGATCGTCTGCAACAAAGCCGGAGCCGGGGTGCTGAACGTTGCCGAAGAATCGGGCATACCCTGGATGCTGCTGGAAAAAGAAAAGTTTTATAACGGCACCCAATACCTGGAAGAACTAAGCAAAAGAGATATTTCCTTTATCGTCCTGGCAGGATTTTTATGGAAGATCCCACCGGGGCTGATCGCAGCCTTTCCCGACCGGATTTTGAATATTCACCCCGCCCTGTTGCCGGCATTCGGCGGAAAGGGGATGTACGGCAATGCGGTCCATGAAGCGGTGATTGCCTCGGGCGCAAAACAAAGCGGTATCACGATTCATTATGTGGATGAACAATATGATCACGGCAGAATTTTTTTCCAGGCGAGCGTGCATCTTTCACCGGAGGAAACGCCGGAGAGTCTGGCTGAAAAAATTCATACACTTGAGCACCAGCATTTTCCTGCACAGATCTTCCGGTGGGTGGAATGCAAATTATCGTTAAACCCTTAATTCTTTGTATCCTTCGTGTTATTTTGCCCTTTTAAACCGGGCCTGGGGTAAGCAGGAAGCGGGGTGCCTGAGTCAACAAAATTTGCACCCGTCGTCTTTCGACCGTTCGTTTTACGTACTCAATATTAAATTGAACTCTTTGGTCCTTTTTTACGCATATTTAAGAAAGACTTTTTTCATGGCCCTCCTGGTTTTCGGTGCCCTACAGGCATCCGGCCAGCAGATAACCATTCACGGGACCGTTTTTAATATGTACCGGACCAGGCCACTGGACGGGGTAACGGTCCTTTGTAGTTGCGGAACCGGTACCACCACCGATTCCAATGGCAACTATGTGATCCGGATCGATCAAAATGATTCCCTGCGATTCTCTTATCTGGGTCGTGCCACACAGATGTTTCCAGTGAGTATGATGAATGCCACCACAGGCTTCGACATTGCCTTACATGTCAATCCTACGGAACTCAATGAAGTTCGGGTAGCCCCCCGAAATTATCACATGGACTCCCTCCAAAACCGCAAAGACTATGAGAAGATCTTTGATTATAAAAAACCCGGGCTCGAAATCACGGAAGGCGGCGACGGAAACGTCGGCCTGGACCTGGATCAGATCATCAATATGTTCCGTTTTCAGCGAAACCGCCGGCTCAAAGCTTTTCAGGACCGCTTGATCTATGATGAACAAAATAAATTTATTGATCATCGCTTCACTCGTTATATCGTTACCAAAATCACCGGCCTCAAGGACGCTGCCCTGGATACTTTCATGGTCCGTTTTAGACCTTCCTACGCCTTCACCCAATATGCGAGCGATTACGAATTCTACGATTATATCAAACTAGCTTATGAAGATTTTCAGCTTCACCATGAAATATTTGTTAAGCCACGCAAACCCGCTGCGGCGCCCGTCCCCCACTATTGAGTATCGGACTCTATAACGCCCAGGCCCAACGCTGGATTCTTATCGTCTCCTTGGATCGGGACGATGTTAAGTTTTTCTTGTGGGTCGTCATGCGTTAAACCTTAAGCCTTAAATTGTAGCCGGATGCATTTATTTAGGCATATCCCATTTTTGAGAGCAGTGTTCCTGCACAGCATTTCTGCCTTCGGCGGTCCTCAGGGTCACCTGGGAATGGTCATGAAAACATTTGTCAATCGGCGCCATGATATCACCGAAGAAGAACTGATGGACTACAATGCTTTCTGTCAGTTGCTACCGGGCGCCTCCTCTACTCAAACCATTACCCTGATCGGATATAAACGGGGAGGTGTTCCCCTGGCCGTACTGACACTGATTATTTGGATCCTGCCTGCCTGTATCCTGATGGGCGCTTTTTCATTTTTCGCCCAGTACATCAATCACCAAAACGGACGGGCCGATCTGTTTCGTTTTATTGCTCCGATGACGGTCGGATTTCTGGCCTATGCTTCCTGGAAAGCATTTCGGGTATCGGTGCACAATACGATCACCCATATTATTATGGTCGTTTCAGCGATCGCTGCATTCCTGCTTTTCAAAACGCCCTGGATATTCCCGATAGAAATCGTCCTTGGTGGGGTCATTACCAACCTCAGCAGCAAACGTATACCCCAGACAGAGGTGCTGACCCGAAAAATAAAATGGGCCAATATCTGGCTCTTCGCCTCTATTTTTATTTTGGCCGGCACGACCAGTGAACTGGCTAGAAAAAATAACTGGCCCAACCGCCGGCCGCTCAACCTGTTTGAAAATACCTACCGGTTCGGAAGCCTGGTCTTTGGGGGTGGTCAGGTCCTCATTCCCTTCATGTACGAACAGTTTGTCGCCCGCCAGGAATTGCCCCGGCCCGCGGTCCGCAATCCTGATCTTCAGCGACCTGCCGGTCATGCCGACAGCGTTCGCAACCCCAATGCCATCCGCATCAGCAAGGATGATTTTTTTACCGGTGCTGGATTTGTACGTGCCATTCCGGGACCGGTCTTTTCTGTTTCTTCCTATATGGGTGGGATCGCCATGCGGGATATGGGATCTTCCATGCAGATCCTGGGTTGCGTGATCGGCTCGGTCGCCATT
>JABDAN010000056.1 GCA_013289175.1 Bacteroidota bacterium | reverse complement strand
TGATGTCCCCGCCGGAAAGATCGTGTTCTGCAAACTGGTGTTTTCTAACCAGGTCCAGCAGCGTGGGTATGGTAGCCACAGAACTGTTTCCCAGCCAGCTGATACTCATGGGCATGATATTGACCGGCGGTTTTTCGATCCCGTAGAGGCCATATAATTTCTTGATAATGGCTTCGTCCATTTTTTCATTGGCCTGGTGGATGAATATTTTTTTTAAGGATGAAATCGGTAAACCGGATTTGTCCATGCATATTTTCATTGCCTCCGGGACGTGTTTGAGGGCATATTCATACACTTTCCTTCCTTTCATTTTTAAATAGCGGATCCGGGGATTGCTGTCAGGATAATAGGATACTCCCAAATTGATATAGTCGAATTCGTCTACGCTGTGTGTTTGAGCCGTGTAGGAGAGGATGCCAGCGGATTGTTCATCTCCTTCTGTTTTTTCCAATACCACCGCGCCCGCCCCGTCGCTAAAGATCATGCTGTCGCGGTCGAACATATCGATCACCCGGCTCAGGGTTTCGGTTCCGACAATGAGGGCTTTTGTTGCCATGCCGGCTTTAAAAAAAGCATCTGCCTGGATCAGACCCTGTAGCCAACCCGGGCATCCGAATAAAATATCATAGGCGATGCAGTCCGGATTGCGAATGCCAAGTTCATGTTTTAGCTGGCTGGCCAAAGAAGGGACTGCCGCTGTCTGGATCGTGTCTTTGATGATGTTCCCAAAATTATGGGCGACGATCAGTTGATCGAGGGTTTCCGGATCCACCCCGCTGTCGGCAATGGCTTTTTTGGCCGCTTCAAAGCCGATGTTGGATGCGTTGAGATCGTCGGTGGTATACCTTCTTTCTTCAATACCGGTTATCTTCTTGAATTTTTGTACGACTTCGGAGGGATCAACCTTCAGTGGGATTCCACCTTCGGTGAAAAAAGCATGTTGTGCAAAATCCTGATTGGTCTGAACGAAGGGAGGAATATAGCAACCGGAACCGGAAATTACAGAACGTATCATCGGAGAAATCATTGAGTATTCTAAAACGGGTCATCGGGAAATCCTATAAATCCTCTATCCTTCAATTTACTTAGAAATCGCCACTCCCACATAGGAATCGGCAGTTCCATAATAAAGCCACCATTTTTCTTTATAAAAAACCAGTCCTTCCGCAAAGGTAGTACCCGCAGCATATTGACCACTCAATTCGTGTGGCAGCGTAGGTTTGAGGAAAGGCCCGTCGGAGCGGATGAGAATCGTCTGCAGGTTTTTCGGATCAAAAAATACCCTCCCCACCGAATAGGTTCCCCTGGGCAGCATCGGATCTGCCTGGGCGACTTGATTGGCATTCTTACCATTGTAGATGAGCATGACACCCCGATCGGTGATCAGCGCAGGTGGACCGCATTCCACCAGATCACTGTCAAAATAATGGGCCCGTGTCTGCATGATTTTTTTCAGGTGTCCATCCGGGTCCAGCAACGGGTACCAGTCTGATAAATTCTCTGACCATGCCAGGTTTACAAAATGCTCTCCCCAGTACATCCAATATTTGCCAGCAATTTTGGCCAGGACGGGTTTTCCATTCACCATGGCGGTGACCATCGAAGCAGATTTGCTGGCCGTGTCCAGGAAACGGTGCTCATAGGCTTTGGCAAATGCTGGCCCTTTTTTTTGCCAATGAAAAAGATCCTTTGACCAGGCAATCGACAGTCGGGGGACTTGGTCGTTCCAGGAAGTATAAGCCATCACATAAGAGCCCTCGGGCGTCTCTACGATGCGCGGGTCTTCGCACCCACCCGGGTAGTCAAAGGATTGAAAGTCATCCTTGGCCGGATACAAAACGGGTTGGGGATATGAATAAAAGTGGATGCCGTCCGTACTGCTGGAAATACCGATGCGCGAAGTGCGGCCGCCCAAAGCCGCGGCGGGATTGTCTTCGCAACGGGATAAAACATAAATGGAATCATTTCGAACAATGGCCGCCGGATTGAAAACATCCGCTTTTTTCCATCGTACCATTCGGCTCGAGAGCGAATCAAAAAACACAGCGGTTGAATCATGGGCCAAAACAGGAAAGCTGACCGGTTTATAAAAATAAGAGAGCTGATCGAACACGGTTGATTTTACCGAACAGGCAGCCAAAAACAGGAGGGCACCGAGGTATCTGTATCTTTGTTTCATACAATCGTTCTTTATGGTCCGGATGGGTGAATATAACCTGCTTAAAGTTATCAAAGTAAAGGAAATGGGCGTTTTCATGGACAATGGAGAAGAAGGCATCCTCATGCCCAAAAGATTTGTTCCCCCCGGCACACGCATCGGCGACGAATTAAAAGTTTTCCTATACCACGATGGGGAAGGCAGACCCATTGCGACGACGCAAAAACCTTATGGCGTATTGGGCGATATCCTGCGGCTCAAAGCAGTGAGTGTAACCCCGCAAGGTGCTTTTCTGGACTGGGGATTGATGAAGGACTTGTTCATTCCCAAATCCGGGATGTTGAGTTTCATCCGACCCATGGGGGAATATCTCGTGAAAATTGTCATGGATGAACAAACCGGCCGGGTGGCCGCCACCGAAAAACTAGAAAGGTTTTTATCCAACGAGACACTCACCGTCAAAGAAAAAGAAGAAGTTGATCTAGTGGTCTATCGCAAGACAGAGATTGGTTATGAGGTCATCATCAATGCCAAACACAAAGGCATATTGCATGACAATGAAATCTACCGACCCATCGAGATCGGGGACCGCTTTCGTGGATTTATAAAAAACATCCTGCCCGAAAATAAAATAGATATCGTGGCCGGTAAGCCCGGATACCAGCGTGTAGAGGATGAGTCGGAAAAAATTATTCGCCTCCTCCAAGAAAACGACGGCTATCTGCCCTTCCATGATAAATCTTCCCCAGAAGAGATCTATGCCTTCTTCCACACAAGCAAGAAGACATTTAAAATGACCACGGGAAATTTATACAAACAAAAAAAGATTGTATTTACACAAACGGGAATAAAACTGGCATAACGGTTCTTGCGTGCCGGAGCGGTTCATGCCAAAGCTTCCTTTTCTAAAAACTGATTGACAAATTTTCCTTTCGGATCATAATAAGCCGCGAGCTTTTTAAAATCATCCAGTTTATCGTAGCGGGAATCCAGGGTCTCGGCAGGCATCGTAAAAACCTTTCCCCAGTGCGGCCGGGCTTTAAAGGGGGCGAGTGCTTTTTCAATCTGGGGAAGCAGCTGATTGACTTCCTCCCACTGCTGCTTCCAGGTAAAATGTATCGCCAGCGAATCCTGGTGCCGGCAGGGACTCATCCACAGATCGTCTGCGGCAATGGTCCTGATTTCCGAAATAAATAAATGCGGACCAATTTGTTTTCCCATGGCTTGTATAGCCACAATAGCCTCCACGGCATGTTCCCTGGGTATAAAATATTCGGACTGCAATTCTTTGCCGCTGCTGGGCGTGAATCCCATTTTAAAATGGGGAAGCCGTTCATACCAGGGTCCGGGAACACCCATTTGCGGGGTACAGTTTTCTGCCGAAAGATCGATGATCGGATGCAGATCCCGGGTGGCAGCTGGAGCTCCTTCAAATTCTTGCATCGGCTCCGAAGGGTGGGAGGGATCGACGACTTCTTTTAACCAGACTTCATTAAAATATTCGGATTGCCAGTCAGTAAACAAACTCAGGCTGTAGGCGGAGGAAAGGATTTTCTGGAAATTTCCTTTGAGCGTAGACAAAGGCATTTTTACAAAAACCCATTGTCTGATCTGGTAAGTGGGTTGGATGGCCAGCGTAACGGAAGTAATAAAACCCAATCGACCCAATCCCACCACCGCGCCGTTAAAATTTTCTCCGTCTTTTTCTTTAGAAAGGCTGACCAGGGAGCCGTCGGCTGTGATGATTTCCAATGCCCGAACGGCGGTGGAAAGATTTCCGTTTTTTACGCCAGAACCGTGGGTCGCGGTCGTGATGCTTCCTGCAACAGAAATATGGGGCAGGGAGGCCAGGTTATGCAGGGCAAAACCCTTTTTATCCAGCCAGGGACTCAGCTCCCCGTATTTGATACCGCCTTCAACCGTAACGGTGCGTTTTTCCGGATCCAGGGAAATTATTTTATTCAGTCCGCTGGAAGAAACCAGGTTGTACCGGCTGTCGGCGATGGTGTTGAAACAATGGCGGGTGCCCAGGGCCCGCATTTTATCACAGTTCTTGACAAGACGTTGTACCTCGTCAACTGTTTTCGGATAAAAAACACGGTCGGTGCTGTAAGTCAGGTTGCCCGCCCAGTTCTGCAGTTTATCCTGCGGCAGAAAACTTTGAGCGGGAGAAAGCAAGGGCGTGGCTAGGCAGGCGGAAGATAATTTTATAAATGTTTTTCTTTGCATACCCGTTTTTTTTGCAACCGGAATTTTGAGAACACAGTCGTAAGTTCCCGGTTATGAGGAAAAATCCAGCGCATCTTTTATTTCCACACTTCTACCCGCCAGTCATTTCCACTGGACACCGAATGGGTCTTTGCAAAATCACCCTGGTTTAAGGCAAAGGACAGTTGCAGGAGACTATTCAGGTAGGCCAGCGGCTGACCCTTGGCGACGCCACCAAAGGTCTGCTCGTAAGGCATGATGCCGGAATAAATTTTTTCATCCCCGTGAAATATTTCAACATGCAGCGGGTCCCCAAAATGCAACCCCAGTTGGCTGAACAAACCACCTCCGATATTGGTCCAGATATTTCCATATTGTACATCGAGGATCGAAATGGTACCCTTTATTTTATTCCCATCTTTCAGGGCCTGTTGGTAGGGAATGGTAACGACTTCATTGGGAAGTTTCGCGCCGACCTGTTCATAGCTGATCACACCGGCTGCCAGTCTAGCTGCGGTATAGGCATAGACATCGCGGCCATGGAATGTATAGGATTCCTGGGAATTTTTCCGGCGATTGAGTACTTCATCAATCTGTCTGACTTCTTCAATACCCAGGGAACTGGCAATGAGCGTAAGGGTTCCGTTGTCTGGGGTGACTATGAACTGCCCGGTTTTGGTTTTCAGGACAACCGATTTTCGGGTGGTACCCACCCCGGGATCCACCACGGAGACAAAGACGGTTCCAGCAGGCCAGTAGGGCACGGTTTGTTCCAGCCGGTAGGCCGCTTCCCAAATGTTGTAAGCCGGTATCTCATTGGTCAGGTCATATAATTTTAAGTCGGGGGAGACCCCCATGGCCACCCCTTTCATGGCCGATACCGCGCCATCTTTTAAACCAAAATCTGATTGAAAAACCACGATTTTATTCTGTGCCTTTAACCCGGGAATACAAAACAGGGACAAAAGAAAACCAATATACAGGCTCCGCATAAAAGAAATTTATTTTCAATGTACATCTTTTAAAGGCGTAAACCCTTCCTGCAAAGGCTTAAAACGGCCGCCAAGGCAAATATCCGGTCCGGGAGTTGGGGCAGGATTTTCTACTGTTCGAAAAATAATCGCTATTTTGAATCTCGGCCGTCGCTGGCTTTTTTCGTGAGTTTTATTTTGCGCGGTCGATCTTATTTTTCAGGGTATGGTAGCCGGTGCTGCCCTGCGTTGCGACAGACCGAAGACCTCGCAGCCCGAACTCCTTTGAATACAACCATAGTATGGCAATTTTTTGACATTTCCTGTATACATAGAAATTGGTCACAGCAAGCTTTTGCTGCACGCGCTGATGGAACTGCTGGCCTTTTTTGCCGGCTTTCAGTATTTTCAAATGCTGAAGCAAAAAAAGGGCGACAACCTGTCCACAACAAACCGGACCTGGGTATTGGCGGGTGCCATTTTGGGGGCCTTATTGGGGAGTCGGTTGTTGGGTGGTTTTGAAAATCCGCCGCTGCTCTTGTCGTCTAAAAATTTGCTGCTTTATTTTTATGAAAACAAGACGGTGGTCGGAGGGTTTTTGGGTGGCCTGGCCGGAGTGGAAATCATAAAAAAAATCATTGGAGAAAATAAATCATCGGGTGATTTGTTGGTTGCCCCGATATTGCTGGCCCTGGTCATCGGACGGATCGGTTGTTTCAGTATGGGCGTCTATGAACAAACCTATGGAGTTCCCACCCGTTTGCCCTGGGGGATGAACCTGGGTGACGGTTTAAAACGACATCCTGTAGCCTTATATGAAATGGTGTACTTGTTGTTTCTTTGGATTTTTATTGAGTCCCTTACAAGAAAGCACGAACTTAGAACAGGCGCAGCCTTTAAGTTGTTTATGATATTCTATTTGGCCTTTCGGTTTTTCCTGGATTTTATCAAACCACATTACACCCTCGTCTTCGGATTATCTATCATTCAACTGGCTTGCCTTGCAGGCTTGTTTTACTATCGAAGGGATATGTTATATCCAAAAAGAATTCTTTTAAAACAAGCCCATGCCTGAAAGACCCTACACCTATTATGATTTTACCTTGAGCCTTTGCCCGCAATGCCTGCGCCGAATCGATGCTAAAATTGTTTTTGAAAACGATCAGGTTTTTATGCTGAAGCGCTGCCCAGAGCACGGACGGATGAAAGTGCTGATCGCTACCGACATTCCCTATTATAAAAATATCCGCAACTACAACAAGGCTTCAGAGATCCCGTTGAAATTCAATACCCAAACCCATTATGGATGCCCCTATGATTGCGGCCTCTGTCCTGATCACGAACAGCACAGTTGCTTGAGTATTGTTGAAATCACGGACCGGTGCAATCTGACCTGTCCTACTTGTTATGCCATGAGTTCACCGCATTACGGTAGCCACCGAAGCTTGGAGGAGGTGGAGCGGATGCTGGATATTCTGGTTGCCAATGAAGGCCAACCCGATGTGGTCCAAATCAGTGGGGGTGAACCCACGATCCATCCGCAATTTTTCGAAATCCTGGACATCGCCAAACGAAAGCCCATCAAACACCTGATGGTGAACACCAATGGCATCCGGATCGCCCGGGACTTCGCCTTCACCAAACAACTGGCTGGTTATATGCCGGATTTTGAAATATATCTTCAGTTTGATTCTTTCCAGCCCGAAGTTCTTTTACAAATGAGGGGAAAAGACTTAACTGATGTGCGGATCCAAGCGCTGGAACATTTGAACCAGCTGAATCTCTCCACCACGCTGGTCGTTAATTTACAGCAGGGTGTCAACGATCAGGAAATCGGAAAGATCATTGAATTTGCCCTCCAGCAGCCCTGTGTGCGCGGCGTAACTTTTCAACCGGTCCAGGTGGCTGGCCGCAATGACCATTTTGATCCACAAACCGACCGGATCACGCTGACCGGGGTACGCCAGAAAATTCTGGAACAAACTCCCTTGTTTCAACCCAACGACATCATACCGGTACCCTGTAACCCCGATGCGCTGGCCATGGGATATGCCTTAAAACTAAAGGGACAGGTATTTCCCCTGACGCGGTATATAGATCCGGCACATTTGCTGGACAACAGCCGCAATACCATTGTCTATGAACAGGACACCGATCTGCATCAACACCTGATTAAAATTTTCAGCACGGGAATTTCTGTGGACCGGGTGCAAGACAATATGCGGCAACTGCTTTGCTGTCTTCCCCAAATCCAGGCGCCGGGACTCACCTACGAAAATCTGTTCCGCATCGTCATCATGCGGTTCATCGATGCCTATGATTTTGACGTGCGGTCCATCAAAAAAAGTTGCGTACATATTGTCCATAAGGATGGCAGGATCATCCCGTTTGAAACCATGAATTTATTTTACCGGGATGAAAAGGAAAAATATCTGCACACCTTGCAGGCAGAGAGAATGAAAAATTAAAATGGCGGCACATGAAAATAGATAAGTCCGTACTGATCATCAATCTGGTATTGTTTGTACTGGCTGGCATCTTCATCGCACAAAGCCGGTACGAGCCCGCCGTTTTCGGCATGGCGGCCCTGGCGATTGCTTTTTTAAACATTCTTCTGGTGATTGGGTTTTCCATTTCCGGAAATAGAAATGCGATGCTCAATGCCCTGATCGTGGTAGCGGTGCTGGTTACGGTCGGATTCTCGGTTTGTTCCAGGTCCTGACCTCATCAAGAAACGGTTTGATTATTGTCTTGCTCATCACATGCATACAGATTCTTTTACTTTCGGGATTTATCCGGGCAGCCAACTGGGAACAACCCAGGGTATGGCCAGCGGTGCACCCGATCAACCCGTTCGGATAAGTACTGCCCTCGATGAATTGCAGGGGGAGCATGCTTTTTTATTGGTACGCTGTTATCTCGTTTACAAAGGAAAGCTGGAGTTGCCCGTATTTTCAGTGGATCAGCCGCACCAATACGCAATCAATGGCCGCCAGCTGGACCTGGTACTTTGTTTTCAGAGTCTGGAAGTAGGGCTCGAGGGATGGCTAGCATTCATCACCCAGACCCTGGAGGAATATCATCCCTACCTGGGGAAGATACAGATTACCGAGGAGGCCAATGTAGACCTGCCGGTACTGGACGGCCATTATCCTCTTTCTAGAAAGGCGCTGGTGGAAGGAATCATCCTGGCTCACCGGATCATTCAGCAGTTGGGGTTGAACATTCCTGTTGGTTTTAATGCAACCCCTGATTTCAATCCCAATAAAAAATTCTGGAAAGAAATTGGATCCCTGGCCAACCCGTCTTTTTACCATGCACTGGGATATGTCGGACTGGATTTTTTCCCCGATGTTTTTCGTCCCATACCGAATGCTGAGCAAGAAGGGGTACTAGAGCAGGCGATCAGACATATCTTAACCTTTTACAGGAATTCGGATATGGTGGACGCGGGTATTTCCGAAAAAATTCCCCTGCATATCACCGAAAACGGCTGGCCAACGCCGGAAGGCCGTCCAGAAGCCACGCAGGCTGACCGGATAGAAAAAATTGTCCGAATCCTGTACAAACACCGCAAGGAATTTAACATCACCCATTATGAACTGTTTGGACTTCGGGACGCTGATAGCAAACAGGCAGACATATTTTATCATTTTGGTCTGCTCAAAGATGACTACAAACCCAAGCCAGCTTTTCTGATCTTTAAAAAACTCATTGCGGAGTTGGGCTTTCGAACTGAAATCGGATAAAATTGGAAAAAGAATTTGCGTATTATGATGTTAATATATGACAGCTAAAAAATTGCTCATTTTTTCGTTTTTTATCTGCGCTGTAACATCCTGTCAAGCGCAATCCAAATTGCTGGATTCACCTTCCCTGTTCATCTTTGTAGACAGGGGTGATACCATTTACGTGCAACAGTCCGTTTCTGATGTGGAAACTTATATGACAACCTTCTCACAATTGAATACATTTATCAAGGGTTACCGCCATCCTCGTGTTGTGATTGAGAAAGACAGTGCCCTGCGACCTGCCATATACGATTGTATCGAGAAGGTCCTGAGAAAAAATAACATTACCAGTTATAAAATACTTTCTTACCCTTCATCTGGTCGATAGAAAAAGCGCTGAACGCTTATTACAGGGTGAGCAGAAAAAAGGGGTAGAGGATTGGGTTCTTTCTTTTCGATTTATTCGGGTATAGATGAACGCGTGGCCGCCAGCACCTGACCTGTTTTCGAATTTTGCAGAAAGACAATGACGTCGCAATCTTTCGCGGAAATATCCGGCGGAACATTGAGATACTGCGTCCCTTGGGACTTCTCGGGTGAAAGAGACTTAAAATCGCGAACGATATAAAAATGTTTGAGGGTTTTGCCTTTGTTTTCACCCCGCTGAATAAAATCAATCGCTTGGTGCTGAACAAGAACCAAGTTTAGTTTAATATCCCCTTGGGCAGGAACCTGGCAGGATAGGGGTATCTGACCATGACTGGGTCGAAGAACAACGGGCTGGATCTGAGATTTTGGAATCTCCCTTACCGAGGCTTCTATCGCCTCATGCAGGCGGTTTTCATCACTTCCGACAAACTGTATTTTTCCGTTGACGACGATCTGCGGGGTATAGACACTGGAAAGGTGAAACAAATTTCCGTATGCCTGCTGGCGGGCGGAGTAAGCGGGACTAGAATAGATGTCTTTCCATCCCAGGTAATTCCAGTAGTCAACATGAAAGCTTAATATCAATACATTTTTACCCGGAAAGTTGATCCGGCCGACGGCTTCATCGGCAGCAGGACAACTGGAGCAACCTTCTGAGGTAAACAACTCCACCAGGGCAAATCCTTGCTCCGCCGACACGAGATGGCGGGTTTGAAATGAGGGAAGGACCATAGCCTGGATCAGGAGAACAAAATATACGCTGATTTTTTTCATTTCTTTAAGCCTGCAGATATCTGCTGAAGCAAAATTAAATCAAAAGGATCCGTTTGTTGGTCAGAAAATGGCGAACAAACGGATCCCGGTTTAATCCTCGGCTGCTACATTAAAAATTGCTCGGAGACGATTTTGCCGTCTTTCACGTGATAAATACAAAGTTCCGTCATGTCCATTCGTCCGCGTTTTTTCATGGTTACATCCATCCGCATGGTCAGAGCGAAACTGTTGCCTGCAACGATGGGATCGGACACTTCCATTGCGTGGCTTTCGGTTACCATGTTTTGCCATTTTTTTCCTTTTTCAAGGATGCCTTTCAGGCCATGGGTTTCCTTTTCAAAATCCTCGGAAGCCGAAGGTTCGATGCTCACCGCATCGTTTGCAAACAATTCACGTTGGGCCGTTTCAAATTCGCCTTTTTCACAAAGCTTTTTGAGCTTCTTGGCAATTTCCTTTGTCGGCATTGCTGCTGTCGTAGTGGTAGCCATAATTGATGTTTTTAGACAGATAAGCCTGCAAAAATTATACTAGGTAGATGGGCATTCCACAGGCAGGATGCCTGCCCTCTTGGGACAAGAATTTATTAACCCGACTTGGTTTTAGTTCTACTGTAAGTAAACGGCTTAAATCTTTGTTTAACCAAGCACTGCTGGTGTAGACAGCCATTGGATCGCCCGTTGGGTCGATCCACTATTTCTTGGGAACCAGTAATGCATAGATAACATAGAACCATCCGAGGATACCGTGGATGATGGCCCACAATATGGATTTATTTCTACTCCAGGAAACGACCACGGCGATGATCGTACCCAACCCGACACCCGGACCGACGTATACGGGCACCACATACCCATCATAACCGGGTCCGCCTGTGCAGGCGGTAAGCCATAAGAGTGGAATAAGCAGGAACAGATATAAGTTTCTCACCGTCCTTTTGGAATAAGCTGGATTTGTTAAAAATCAGGGGCTTTGTTAACTCCAATACTACCTAAGACCTCGCTGACTAGGAAGTGGCGACTTTCTCTTTGCTCTTCTTCTCTTTTTTTGGAGCCTTGACTTTTTCTTTATGAACCACCGTGATATGTTCTTTTGCCAGGGAATTGGAGAGGATTTTTCCAGCTTTGCGGAGCTCCTTGGCAAATTTCTTATCACTGATCTTCTTGTGATATTCCTTTGCTACTTCGGATAATTTCGATTCGATTTCTTTGAGCAGGACTTTCTTGATGGATTTGTGTGAGTCGTGCTTTTGTTTCTTTGCCATAATAATTTGATAACAATTTAATCACATGAAGTTAGCGGGTTTTTTTGGAAGGCCTATGTTAAGCTTTCCAGATTTAAGGGGAAAACCGGGTCTTTTCTTGCCCGAAACGGGCATTATTGACTGAATTTTAAGGAATAGTGTTCCACCACCGGAAAAGGAGAATAAAAGGAATGCAGCAATTTTTTCCATTCCTGGTAGGGGGCCGACTGCCTGAATCCGATGGTATGATCTTCCAGACACTCCCATTGGACGAGTAAAATATAGCGATTGGGAACTTCCAGGCATTGTTGCAGTTGGTGACTCCGCCATCCTTTTGCAGCAGCAATGATTTTTTGCGCGGATGCAAAGCTGGCTTCGAATTGAGCCGTTTTTCCCGGTATCACGTCGAGCACAGCCACTTCCAGTATCATAAGTTAAAAATTTATTTAGTCCCAAAGCCCGCTCCCAGAGCGGGTTTGAGAAAATTAATTGATTTCACACAATAAAATTAACAGGTTTATTTCAGCACATTCGAAACTATCTGGAGATATTTACCGTACATTGTACGGAGTCTGGTGCTTGAGAAGACCATGGAAAACCCGATTATTCATTAACAGTTCTTTTTTTATGGCCTTTATCGACGAGATTCTCCAGACGCCCTCATATGGGTGGATGGATGCTAAGGGAGTTTTTCTTAAGCCCACAACACGTCAACTTTTCAAAGAAGCTTTTTCCCGAATCAACATTTTTAGAACCAGGAAAAATTGGATCACCCTCATCAGTTGGTTCATGGCCAGCTGTATGCTGCCCCTGTTCGTTATTTTTTTAGTGTATTACCTTTCCTGGAAATCAGTCATTGTGCTGATTGTCTATGCCATGGTGATCATGAGTACCCATGGTACCATCTGGTTTCACCGGTTTTGCACCCACAAGTCTTACCGGTTCTCTCATCCGCTTTTCCGGCTGATCACCCAAAACCTGGTTATTAAAACCTTTCCGGAAGAAATCTACGTGATCTCCCACCATGTTCACCATGTGAAATCTGATGAACCCGGGGATCCCTACAATCCCATGGGCGGATTTATGTATTGTATGCTTTCCGATGTAAACCATCAAAGTATTTCCAAATCGCTGAGCCGCGAAAATTATTCCCGCGTAAGAAAGTTTCTCAGTCATACCGGTGTGGGCCTGAATTCCTTTGAACAATATCAGTCCTGGGGTTCTGTTTCCAAACCCGCCTATGTCGTTACCCTTTGGTTGCTGAACTGGACTTTCTGGTATACCATTCTTTACCTGGTGGGTGGCAGCGCGTTGCCCCTGGCCTGTTTCAGCGGTGCTTTTTTATGGTTTGTGCTTGTACGGGCATTCAACTATACCGGACACGGCAAGGGAGAACACAAACATGTGGACGGGATCGATTTTGACCGCTCCAATCTTTCCATCAATCAAACCAGACCCGGTATGCTATCGGGTGAATGGCACAATAACCACCACCTTTTTCCCGGCAGTGCAAGGGCAGGATTTCTTCCCTACCAACTAGATCTTGCCTGGGTATACATCTACAGCCTGTATAAAGTCGGCATGGTCTCTACCTACAAGGATTCAAAAAAAGAATTCCTGAGTAAATATGGCACCCAATCATCTCTGGCCCATAAGGTTCATCATTAACGAACAGCAGTTGGATGAGTTTTTTTTAGGTAACCCTTGCCAATGAAGGATTTGCCTTTAGCAGTCATTCCTTGACGGAAGCTTCCCATTCCTTTATTTTAGTATTAATTAATAACGGCCATCCTGATTTCTCCGGAAGTTGGGATTTTTTGCGTGGTGGTGGACTGAGCAAGGGAAAAGCAATTAGAGAACGGGTTTCATGGAAGCTAGATTTGGTCTGGGAAGTTTTAATAAAAATTATTCCGATCATCTGGCCATCAAAAAAAATTAAACATGAAACCACTGCCCATTTTGCTTTCGCTTTGCCTGTTTTTTATTCAGGCTGCACATTGCCAGGAAGAAAATCCTTCAAAATATAAGATATATAAAATCACCATCCATTCCGGAGTGTCGAATCCATCGAAAGGATTCCTGGGTACCATCACGGATTCCGCTGTTTACTTATCTGCTTATCCCGTTCACCTGCAATTCGGTCAGACGGGTCTGGACGACATGCAAAAATTTGACTACCGAAATATTCAGGAAATAAGAATGCAAAGGAAGGCGGCGGTCGGAAAAGGCGTGCTGGTCGGTGCCATCGTTGGGTTGGTAGTAGGGGTCGTCGCAGCCCTGGCCAGCTACCAAACACCTCAACAAAACAATCAGTACATATCCATATTCGAACCCAGTCAGGGTGAGCTTCTTCTTGCCGGGGGAATTTTGGGTGCGGCACTGGGAGCGGGCACCGGGGCCATCATCGGTGCGGTCAGCGGAAAAAAATTTTATATCGATGGAGAATGGAAAAACCTGGCAGAGATGAAGGAATATATACAATACAAACAACGGCTCAGCGATCAACATTCTTACTAAAGAGAAGACTAATATTTTTTTTATGAAATGGGTGATGCTATTTTTTTTGTCTGCTATCTTGATTCAGTCAACGGCCCGATCACAGAAAACCCAATCGGGTCCAAAAACTTGTAAGGCTGTCGTAGAATACAAGGCTCCGGGCATGGATGAACCCCTGGTCCTTAAAGGCTATATCGTCACCATCCAAGATTCTTCCCTTTTTATTTCTGTCGTCAAAAGGCCGGTCGATTTCATGGACACCAATCTTTCCAGTTTGCAAAAAATTGATTTCGGGGACATCCAAAAAATAAGAATACATCAGAAGGGAGCTTTCGGAAAGTCGGTGACGGTCGGACTGATTACCGGACTGGGCGCAGGACTCGCGTTGGCAAATGTGGTCAACCAAGCGCCAGAACCCGGTCAGTTGGGATCTCCATCAGCCAGCACTCAGTTGGGAAACATGCTGGCAGGTGGATTATTGGGTACCAGTCTGGGAGCTGGTGTCGGGGTGGTCTTCGGTGCGGCCAGCGGAAAAAAATTTAATATCCATGGTGATTGGGAAAACTTTTCAGCGATGAAAGAATACTTGCTCAGTAAATACCAATACCCCTAGTCTTGTTCAAATTTAAATAACACCCTAAATCTTTTTTATGAAATGGATGACGCTAATTTTTTTGACCTGGGTCTTTTTTCTGCAAACGGCAAGGGCACAGGACAGCCTGTCCCGTCCCAAAACTTACAATGCCGTTATCAAATACCTGCCCGAAGGTTTTGTAAAACCCTCCGTGCTTAAGGGTTACTTTGTCACGATCCAGGATTCTTCCCTCTATATTTCCCAAAGCCAAATGCAGGTCAATTTCGAGAATGCCAATCTTTCCCGGTTGCATAAACTCGACTACCGGAATCTTGTTTCAGCCAAACTCTATAGCCGCACAAAAAATGTGCTGACCATTGTCCTTTGCACCGTGGCAGGAGCTGGTATCGGGGCACTCATCGGTCAGGCCGGCGGAAACGATACCAGTAATTTGGGTTTGTTTGGCTCGGCCGGGGAAAAAGCGATCGTCGGTGCATTGATTGGAGGAAGTGTCGGATCCCTGATCGGCGTTGTCGTTGCAAAAACTAGAGAAAAAAATTACCTGATCAACGGAGAATGGAAAAGTCTCCAGGAAATGAAAGAGGGTCTGATCAACAATTAGGAATGCAGGGCAAACCCGGAGTTAAAAATTTGGTGTAGACTTGTGCCTTGAATGGACTGTTCAAACATGCGTTGGTTTATTGCCTGGCCGTCCTGCTCACCAGCCTCTGCGTACATGGTCAGACCGGCTTTGACCGGGGAGCCTATCCCATGCACGTTGTTTTCGATACAGATTTTGGTCCCGATTATGACGACGTAGGAGCCATCACCCTGCTGCATGGTTTTGCAGACAGTGGTTATGTCGACATCCTGGCCACCATGGGCAGTTCAGCGCATAAAAATGCCGCCGCGGCCATCGATGTTTTTAATACTTATTTTGGCAGGTCGACCATTCCAATCGGGGTGGTCAGGGGCCCTGCGGTTGGTTTGGGAGATAAACAACACTGGACCGATAGCATTATCCGTCGTTATCCCCACCAGATACAATCCAACCAAGAAGCAGAAGATGCGCTGGTCTTATACAGAAAAATCCTGTCCATCCAACCCGACCAATCGGTGACGATTATTTCGGTGGGTTTTCTAACCAATCTGGCCAATCTGCTCCAATCACCGGGCGATCAATATTCGCCTTGGAACGGAGAGGAGTTGGTCAAAAGGAAAGTCAGACTCCTGGTCTCGATGGCCGGCCGCTTTCCATCGGGAACAGAATTTAATCTGGCCCAGGATCCGGGAGCTTCCATCAAAGTGATGACCAGCTGGCCTACCCCGATTCTTTTCAGCGGATTTGAAATCGGTCAGAAAATAAAAACAGGGCTGCCGCTTATTGCCAACGAGCAGATCCGCAAAAGTCCGGTCAAAGATGTATTCACTCTTTGTATTCCCCTGAACATTCAGGACAGTGCCGGCAGAATGAGCTGGGATGAAACGGCTGTTTTTGTTGCCATAAAAGGCTGGCAGCATTTTTATGATATTCAAACCGGGCATTGTAGCGTTGAGTCCAATGGATCCAACCAATGGGATTCCGCCGGTAAAAACCAGGCTCATCTGGTTGAAAAAATCCCACCGGAAAAAATGCAGGAAATCATCAACGTTTGGCTTCAGCACCAGCCCCTCCCGGGGAAGAGTCCCTAGGGTACTTGTGCTACAAAAAAACAGGATGGTGTTTTATCCCGAGGGTTTCCTGAAAAAATTTTCTTCTTATTACCTTGGCGGTGAGACAGAAGGATTTTTTTCTTTCCGCTATTTTTTTACAGGTGCTTTCGGTACCCGGCTTCCCTGTTTTCTGGCTTCAGAAAGTCCGATGGCGATCGCCTGTTTGCGGCTGGTGACTTTTTTTCCGCTGCGACCGCTTTTCAGTTTTCCCTCTTTCATTTCATCCATCACTTTTTTTACTTTTTCCTGACTGCCTTTGGAATATTTAGCCATAAAATAGTTTTTAGTTTATAGTTGTTTATCAATTTTGCTGCCAGCCGCTGCCCGGTGGAAATGATAGGGAAAGACAGCTGATTTTCAGGGATCTGCCTGCAGTCCCCGGCTCGTCCTGTCCCTTCAAAACCACAGAATTACCACAGATTTGATTCTTATTTTTGCTTCATCCACGTAACGACCATGCGCATACGGATTCTATTATTTATTTTCTTAGTGCTCGCCCGGGCTGAGGGCCATGCGCAAAAAAATACGCTTGATTTCTATCTGGACCAAGCCGTGCGCAACAGTCCCCTGCTTAAAGATTTTCAGACACAGATCGAAAGCAATGGCATCGACAGCGAGCGGATCCGGGCCCAATACCGGCCGCAGGTTACGGCTTCCAGCATCAATGCCTATGCGCCGGTCATCAACGGCTTCGGATACGACAATGCCATTACCAATGGAGGCCAGCTCAGTGGCATCGTCAACGTAAGCCAGGCCATCTTGACCAAGGGAAACCTGGCAGCGCAGTATAAGAGCCTGCAGTTACAAAATCAGGGGATTTCCAATGAAGCCCGGATCACGGAGCAGGACCTGAAACGAACCATTACCAATCAATTCCTGACTGCTTTTGGCACCCTGCAGCAACTCAACCTGGCCCGTGAAATTCATGCGCAACTGGAGAAAGAAGTCGCCATCTTAAAAAAACTGACCGAAGCCAACGTATACCGGCAGGCCGATTATCTGACCCTGCTGGTCACCGTGCAACAGCAGGATCTTTCCCGCAGGCAACTGGATATTCAATTCCACAACGATTATGCGACACTAAACTACTTGGCAGGGATTGTGGATACGGCGGCCGTGGATCTGCAGGAGCCCACGATTGCCATACATAACTTACCGGATCCTGGAAATTCCATTTTTTTTCAGAAATATGCCATCGACTCTTTGTTGCTGGTGCATGACCGGCTGCTGGTAGACTATACCTATAAACCCAAGATCAATGTATATGCCAATGGGGGCTACCTGTCTTCCCTGAGTTACCAGGGATACAAAAACTTCGGTACCAGTGTGGGCCTGGATGTAACCATTCCGATCTATGATGGAAAACAAAAACAAATGCAATACCGCAAGATCGATATATCGGAAAGGAGCCGCAGCAATTATAAATCATTTTATACCAGTCAGTATTACCAGCAGATCATTCAGCTGCGTCAGCAGTTGCAGCAAACAGAATCATTGATCGGAGACATCAATGAGCAGATAAAATATTCAGACGGACTGATCCAGGTCAACACGCGGTTGCTCGAAACCGGTGACGTGAAAGTAGCCGACCTCATCATCTCGCTGAACAATTACCTGGTTTCAAAAAATCTGTTGACACAAAATAAAGTGAACCGACTGGAGATCATCAACCAGATCAATTATTGGAACCGATAAATCGTTTGCATGAGAAAAACATGTCTATTTTTTCCTTTTTTACTGCTGACCATTTTTATGATGTCCTGCAAAGGCAGGGAACCGGTGGCAGAAGAAGCGCCAGTGGAAGTGCAGACGCCGGTGACCATTACCACCATTTTGCAGGATCCACTGGAAGAATATATAGAACTCAATGCCAACTCCACTTTTCTGCTCAAAAACTATGTGAAAGCCAATGCCAACGGATACCTTCAATCGGCGCATTTGGAACCGGGAGAATATGTGAAACCCGGGCAAACGTTGTTTACCATTAAAACCAAAGAAGCGCAAAGCATCGGCAATGCCGTAAATAACCTCGATACCTCTTTTAAGTTCACGGGAACCAACAGCATCCGGGCAGGAACGGGGGGGTTTATCAGCCAACTCAATCATCAGTCTGGCGATTATGTGCAGGATGGGGAGCAGCTGGCGGTGATCAGCGACGCCAACAGTTTCGTTTTTCTGATGGAGCTGCCCTATGAACTGAAGCCCTTCGTGAAAATCGGGAATCGCCTGGAAGTCCTGCTGCCGGACGGGGAAAAGTTACCCGGCCAGGTAACGGCCCTGATGCCCCTGGTGGACGCCGTTTCCCAAACGCAAAATGTCGTCATCAAAGTTTCTGTGACCCATACTATTCCGGAAAACCTGATTGGCAAGGTAAAAATCCCGAAAGCCATCCGGACGCATTCTATTTCTCTGCCCCGGGCAGCGGTCTTATCCAATGAAACGCAGTCTGAGTTCTGGGTCATGAAAATGGCAGACAGCACGACGGCTGTGAAGGTGCCGGTCAAAAAGGGTATTGAAACCAGGGACCGGATCGAAATACTGTCACCGGTTTTTTCAGCCGAAGATAAAATCCTGCTCAGCGGAAACTATGGGTTGGGAGATACAGCCAAGGTCAAAATTGTTCAGCCACAATAAAATCATGCAAAGATTTTTTGATTCGCATAAAAACCCGGTTGTTGTTCTGCTGGTCCTTGTCCTGCTGGGAGGGCTGTTTGTGTACAGCAGGATGCAAACAACGCTTTTTCCGGAAATCAGTTTCCCTAAAATAAAAATCATTGCCGATGCGGGTTTGCAGCCCGTCAATAAAATGATGATTCGTGTCACCAAACCTCTGGAGAATGCGATCAAACAGGTTCCCAATCTGCAAACCATCCGCTCCATCACCAGTCGCGGCAGTTGCGAAATCTCTGCTTTTATGGATTGGAACGCAGATGTAAACCTCAGTCAGCAAAGAATTGAATCCAAGATCGCCCAGATCCGCAACAACCTGCCACCGGAAACCAATATCACGGTGGAGAAAATGAATCCTTCGATCCTGCCCGTGATCGGTTATACCCTAGAGAGTCATCAGAAATCACCCATAGAATTAAAACAACTCGCCAACTACACCATCAAACCTTTTCTCTCCCAGGTGCAGGGCGTTGCCGAAGTGAGGGTTATCGGAGGTAAGATGAAAGAATACTGGCTGCAGTTGGATGCCAGGAAAATGAGTGCGCTGATGATCACGCCCGACACTGTCAGTGCGGCCCTGGCACAGTCCAATTTTATCCGTTCCAACGGCTATATGGCAGACTTCCGTTATCTGTATCTGACGATTACCGACGCTACGGTTCATTCCGCCAATGATATTCTTCAGATCGTCATCCGCAATGATGGAAAACGCATTGTCCGCGTCGCTGATGTGGCCACCGTGGACATCAAGGAAGCCACCGAATATACGCGCATCAATGCCAATGGCCGGGAAGGCATTTTGATCGCGATCATCAAACAACCCAATGCAAACCTGGTGGACCTTTCCGACCGGATGGAGGAAAAGCTCTCCGAGCTCAGAAAGATCCTTCCCGGGGATGCGACCATCGAGCCCTATTATATTCAAGCGGATTTTGTAAAGACATCCATAAAAAGCGTATCCGATAGTTTGCTGATCGGACTGGCGCTCGCGATCATCGTGGCCATTTTGTTTCTGCGTTCTCTGAAAGCCAGCGCGACCATTCTTTTCACCATACCGATCACCATCTGCTTAACTTTGATCGTACTTTATGTTGCGGGATTCACCTTCAACATCATGACCCTGGGTGCTATTGCTGCCGCCATCGGTTTGATCATCGATGACGCCATCGTCGTCGTGGAACAGATCCACCGGACCCATGAAGAATTTCCCGGTGAAGAAACCGTTCCCCTGCTGCACAAAGCGATTCACTATTTATTGCCGGCGATGATCGGTTCCTCTCTGAGCACCATCGTGATCTTTATTCCTTTTGAATTCATGAGCGGGGTGGCGGGCGCCTATTTCCAGGTCCTCACCAATACCATGATCATTACCCTGGTCTGTTCTTTTTTTGTAACCTGGATCGGACTACCGGTCATCTATTTGTTGTTGACCAGGGGAACTGGCAAACAGATCAGGAAAGCCGTTGCAGTCAAAAAAAGACGGTGGGTTTCTTTTTTTGTCTTCAAACCCTGGATCAGTTTTCTTGCCATCATTTTTTTAGTGGCCTGTAATTATTATATACCCTCCCGACTCGAAACGGGTTTTCTGCCTGAAATGAATGAAGGCAGCATCGTACTGGACTATGCATCCCCTCCCGGCACTTCTTTGGAGGAGACAGACCGGATGCTCCGGGAAGTGGAAAAAATCATTGTGGGGGTTCCGGAAGTAGCCACTTATTCCCGGAGAACCGGAACGCAAATGGGATTTTTCATTACAGAACCCAATACCGGCGACTACCTCATTCAACTAAAACCGCATGCCGATAAGACCACAGAAGAAGTTATTTCTCTTATCCGGGCCAAAGTAGAAGCATCCCAACCCGCATTGCGCATTGATTTCGGGCAGGTCATCACCGACATGTTGGGTGACCTGATGAGTTCTGTACAGCCCGTGGAAATAAAAATATTCGGTGACAATCAAGAACAGCTCCATCGCCTTTCCAACCAGGTGGCCGATCTGTTGACAGGCATCAAAGGCACTGCCGATGTATTCAATGGCATCGTCATCGCCGGTCCTTCCATCACCGTGACACCGGATTACAGTAAACTGGCGCAGTTCGGACTGACGCCTGCCGGCCTGCAATATCAAGTGCAGACCTATCTGGAAGGAAATCAGGTGGGAGAGATGC
>JABDAN010000055.1 GCA_013289175.1 Bacteroidota bacterium | reverse complement strand
CAATACAGCGGCTGTAATCAGCGCGGCCAAAAATAGGATCACAGGAAAAGGTGGAAAGGGCAGGCTGATCACAAAAAACAGCGCGAGGGTCAGCAAGGAAAATATTACATAATGAAATACGGAAAGGGGTTTCCGCCACCGGGGATACCGGTTTTCAAAAAGCAGCCCGTTGATAAATTTTGCTGTGATGATCGCCGCCAGCGGTAAAACAACATAGATATAATGGGGTAACTGAGCGCGGCTGGAACCCAGCGCACAGTAGGTGATGAGAAATCCTCCCAGACTGATCCCTTCTTCCCCGGAGCTCAGGAAAAATTTTTTACGGAGCCATGCTGCCAGGCCGGTCAGAATGCCCAGTACGAAAAACAGCGTCCAGGGCAGGAAGCCCCACAGCAAATTTTGAAATAGAAAGAAAAACGAATCATTTTCATGCCAGGTGCTTTCACCGGTTATCCTTCCGAAACTTTGTGTCCAGTAAAAAAAACGCAGACCGGAGGTTCCCGTTTTGCCATACATGATTTTTTCAGGATGCAGATCATATTGATGATAAAGCCCGAAACTCATTGGAAGCAGTAAGAGCAGGATAATCACTCCCATCACCAGGTATTCCCAACGAAAAAACAAGCGAAAGGAACGGGTCAGCACAAAATGGGCCGAGAAAGCGAATACAGGAACCATCAGGGCGATCGGCCCCTTGGTGAGCATACCGCCTGCAATGGCTATGGAAGCCCAGATCAGATGTTTCCAGTTTTTTTTCTGAAGCCATGCTGCGAGTTGCCAGATAGTGGCCATCACCCATCCCATGAGCATGGTATCGGTGCGGACATCGTGATTAATCAGGAACATGGCCTGGCAAGCTGCCAGTACCAGGGCACTCAGCAGGGCAATTCTTTTGGAATAGTAAAGACATGAAAAACGATAAGTACTGTACAGGGATAAAATTGAAAACAAAAAAGAGGGAAAGCGATAAGCCGCATCGTTTATTCCAAAAATCCGCATGCTGGCTGCACTAAGCCAGAACAACATGGGCGGTTTATCCAGGTAGTCCCGACCCTGGTCATATACCTGAAAAAAACTTTTATGCAGCAGCATCTCCCGGCTGATGTTGGCATATTGCACGGCATCAATTTCCATCAGGGGGATTTGCCAGCTGAACAGATAAACCATCAGACTACTGGCTACTAGAAGGAGTATGACTTTTTTTTCTTTCCAGTCGAGGTCTTTATCCATAGTTGGGTGATAAGCACAAGGGCCACAAAAATAACAAGAGAATGCCTTTCTAGGGGTTAAGTCTGGATATAAAAGAAAAACGCACGATCCCGTGCGTTTTTCCCTGAGTGTCTTTAGCGGTCCCGATCCAAGTTTTAGATGGATCCGGTTTTTTAAATGGCTCGTGAACGTTTTTTCATTCCCATTTTACTGTCCCATCATATCCCAGAGTTTGGACAGGTCGGGATTCAAAATGATCTGAATCCGGCGATTGAGCGCTCTTCCTGCTTTTGTACTGTTGTCAGCAACGGGGTTGTACTTACTTCTGCCACCTGCCAGCAATCTGGACGGGTCAACACTGTAGGAATCCCTAAGCACGCGGACAATGCTGTTGGCCCGTTCTGTACTCAATGACCAGTTGTCCTGGAATTTTGCAGTATGGATCTTCAGGGTATCGGTATGACCCACTACATAAATCTGTACCCTGGGATAGTTGTTTAAAACGGAAGCCAGGGGTGACAAGGCATCTTTAAATTTTCCGCTCAGGGTCGCACTGCCTTCTTTGAACAGCAGGTCTTCTGGCAGGGTCACGTACAAGAGGCCGTTCTTAAATTCTACCGCGATCCCAGAGTCTGCAAGCGCAGACAAGCCGGAAATGATTTTTTCGCGGATTTCCCTCAATGAGGTCCCCTGTTCTGCCAAGGCAGCGTTGAGCTGATCGCGTTGTGCCCGGAGATCATTTTTGAGTTGTTTGTACGCAGCCGCATCCGGTGCCAAGGCAGCGTTCTGAGCCGTGAGCGCAGAGACCTGGTTGTTGAGATCGGCAATCTTGGCATTGGCGGTGTTGGCAGCAGCGGTCATATTGGAATTACAGGTCGCCAGATCTGAGGTGAGTTTTTGATTGTCAGCCTGTGCTGCCTCTAATTTTTTGGTATCACAGGAGGTAAACGCTACCAGTGATAACAGGACAATTGCGAAGGATAGTTTCGATTTCATGATAGATTTTTTACTGAATGATTAATGCGTTTGAATAGTTGGACAAATATATAGAAAAGACTTAATCAGAATTTCTTTGTTGACATGTGTTGCGGCTTGCGAATGAATAATTGTCTGGGAATTAATATAGGAGTGTATCTGCCTTCAAAAAAAAGAAAGCATTAATGATTTGCAATTCATTCAAAGCCGCCGGTTTTCTTTAGTATTTAATGCCAAATCTGTCTTTCGCTGATGAATTCTTTTGATTTTTTGCAAACCGGAAATTGACCAAGTGCCTTTATATATAGAATAATTGATTTGTGCAAATTCGGGGCCAACCACTGCGAAAACCCATTAGGAACCGCCTATATCTGCAAATATTTTTGGTGCATGAACCGGTTTAAGATAAAGGGAATGCCGAAAACCTTAAGAGTAGGCGCA
This sequence comes from Bacteroidota bacterium, assembly GCA_013289175.1. Lineage (GTDB taxonomy): Bacteria > Bacteroidota > Bacteroidia > Chitinophagales > Chitinophagaceae > Puia. The sequence goes on along the minus strand of JABDAN010000055.1, from coordinate 18,930 downwards.
CCATTAAAAAACAAAAACATGAAAAAATTAATTTTTACGCTGATGATCCTTGGGATGGGAATTTCCTTGGCCAGCGCGCAGGAAACCAAGTTTGGATTTACGGCGGGGAGTACCCTGGGTCAGATCAGAACCAATTCAGAAAACGGAAAGCAAATTTCCGACTGCCTGGTTGGATTCAGTGCAGGAGTTGTGGCAGACTTCCCCTTGGGCAAAACGTTTAGCTTTCAGCCCTCCCTTCAATTTTTGCAAAAAGGGGGATCTGAATCCGCCAGCGGTGGCTCCGACCATATTCGGTTGAACTACCTGGATATGCCTTTGAATTTTATCTATCGGGCACCTGGAACCGGTGGGCATTTTATAGCCGGCATAGGACCCGACCTGTCGCTCGGGCTCTCCGGCACTGAAACCGTTAAATACAACGGCATTTCTATGTCGGATAAGATAAATTTTGGGAGTGGAGACAATGAACTAAAGACTTTGGAATTTTCCGGCAATATTTTGGCAGGGTACGAATGGAAGGGAGGGTTTTTCTTGCAGGCGAATTTCAACATGGGCTTTAACAGCCTCTTCAACGACAGTGAAAATCCCAATTCAACGGAATTTTGGAAAAATAATTATTACGGATTGCGTCTCGGTTATTTTTTCGGTGGCAAATAAATGTTGAGCGCAACAGTACAAGCCCTCTAATAAAACGGAGGGCTTTTGTATTTCAAACCCATTTTTAATGATGTGTATTAAATGAAATTGCCGTAAAGTTTTGCAAAGTCCTGCTCCGACAGATTTTTAATTAGGGTCTCTATTTATTATTTTCTTCTTTTATTTCAAGCCGCTGCAAGTCAAGTCACTTCACAAGATGATATCTGACAGAGTTTTTTGGTCTTCCATGACGTCATTAATAGTTATTATAATATATTTGATTGTCTTAGAAATAAACACCTTAAAATGTACCGACAGATTGCATTGCTTTCCCTGCTATTTCTCTCTTTTACGGCGACTGCTCAGACTCAGAAAACTCCCTTACCCGTTTATTTAAATCACGTTTTTTTTGTGCTGGATTCCAACTCCTACGCACATGTTTTTGATTCAGCGATTTTTAAGAAAATCGGATTTGAGATGGTCATGAAGACAACCACCACCGAAGATTCATGGTATGGAAAATATTTGATGGGACGTGATTCTTATTTTGAAGTCTTTTATCCTACCGGTTTAGAAGGCTCCTCCGTGGGAAATTTTGGACTTGGCTTTATGACGCAGACTCTTGGGGATATCAATGAGATGGAAACCGTTTGGAAGGCGGAACGCAAAGACTCCATCAGACGGGATACCAGCGTAATTGACAACAAAGGATTTAAATTGCCCTGGTTCTATTCGCTTTCCTATTATTCGGCTGACAGTTCTAAATCAGGATCCGCATGGGTTATGGAAAACACCGGGGATATGCTTAAGTCGGTGGGATTTACCAATGAAGAAATGAATAAACCGGTCCTCTGGCACAACTTTATAGAAAAGAAGATGAAGATGAAAAACAGCAAGTCTTTAAATCGGATTGTCGCTGTGGAGATTGTTACCAATAAAAAAGAATTGGACTATTTTAAAGAGTCCTTTATCGGGTTTGGCCTAACCGAAAAACAACATGTTTTTTCCAATGAGAATATTCGAATTACTTATACCCTAGCAGATATACCTACCTCCAAATTAAAAAGTGTGGAAATCGAATTAACAGAGCCTTTTGCTGAACAGACCGTCATACTAAGCAATAATATCTCCATGCATGTAAAAGACAAAACCGCTACAATAATTTTCAATAATTGGTAACTTCCACGTTCCCCCGGGTAATTTGTATTGAACTTATTTAAAATGTTGATTTTATCGTATTCAACTTACGAATTCTTTGGATAAGGTGTTTGGTAAGGTTTACACTTAAGCTAAAGGTAAATTGACTGGCTATTCCTATAAGTTGGGATCTTGTCGACCGCTGGACATTCGACGACGGGACCACCAATCTATGGAATATGGTACCCAGCTAAATCTTTTATAGAACAGACTCAATGGGGTACTCACCAACTTTATTTTAGGTAACCTTTTCGGTAACCGATTTGAATGGCTGGAATGGTGAATTAAGGAGGCTTAGGCATAAAAAAGCCCTCAAATGTTTATAAATGAGGGCTCTTGAAGAAAATTGAAAGAAAACTGTGATCCCGCTGGGACTCGAACCCAGGACCCCTACATTAAAAGTGTAATGCTCTACCAACTGAGCTACGGAATCTGCTCAAACTGAGAAGTTTGCGCCGTTTCAAAACAGGATTTAGTCCTTGTTTTGAGCGTGCAAAAATAGTGGAAACCCTCCTTAATACAAATTAATTATCTGGGAATGTGGAAATGTGGGGAAATAGCCATTTTCACGTGATTTTATTCTGTTCCAAGTCGACTTTCGCTTCTTCCGCACGAATGACATCCTCATCAAAAAGATCCTGTGTTTGCATCTGGGTCAGATGCCTGTGCAATAAATCTCCAATATCCAATTGAACCCGGTTATATTCCAACACCTGTTGTTTTTCATCCAGTGCAGTTTTCATGGAATCAATATTGGCACGGGTATAACCCAGTTCATTTTCAAATTTCTGCTTCATATTATAGACCAATATATTGGATTGAACGAGTTCGGAGTATTTTTTATCGATCTGTTCCAGGGCGAGTTTTATCAACATCAGATGGATCTGCTGGGTTTGTATGTCCGCGGGGATGGTTCGTTTGTCCTCCGTTAGTTTTAATTTTTTGATTACCCAGGGTAATGTCAAGCCTTGCAACACCAGCGTAACAAGAATGACCACAAAACTGATAAACAATACCAGATCTCTTTCAGGAAATTCATTTCCATCGGCCAGCGTCACAGGAATGGCCAAAGCGGAAGCCAAGGAGACCACCCCGCGCATTCCCGCCCATCCAATCAAAAAAATTTCGCGGGGATTGGATTTCATTCCTTCGCTGCGGAGCTTTTTATCGAACAATAAGAGGATATAAGTCGCCCCGAAAACCCAAATCAACCGGATGACGATAATAATGCCTGAAATGATGAGACCATATCGGATGCCCTCTGAAACAGTGTAATATTTCAGGCCATTGACAATATGGGGTAGTTGCAGTCCAATCAGAATAAATATCAGCCCGTTCAGTATAAAGGCGAGGGTATGCCATACGCCGGTAGACTGCAGTCTGGCTTTATAATTTAGGATATCTCTTGAACGGGAGGAAAGAAAAAGGCCGCCGCTTACTACCGCAAGCACCCCCGAACTGTGAAAATGTTCAGCCGTCAGGTACATAATATAAGGTGTAATCAAGGTAAGGGCGGTGGCAATGCTGGTAGTCGTGGAAAATAGTTTGTGTATATAAAAAATAATCTGACCGATGACCAGGCCAATGGCGATACCCATAACCGTTACAAAAACAAAAGACAGCGCGGCTTTATGCAAAACAAAAGTGCCGGAGATGACGGCCGCTACCGCGAAACGGAAAACCGTCAAGCTGGATGCGTCATTGACCAGGCTTTCGCCCTCCAGTATTGTTTTCACGTTTTTGGGGATCTTAAAAAGTTTTAGCACGGAACTGGCTGCCACAGCATCCGGTGGAGAAATGATACCTCCCAGTAAAAGGCCGATGGATAATGTGAACCGGGGAATCAGCTTTTCGGAAAGAAAAGCGACCACAATCGAAGTCACAATCACCAGACCGAATCCATGAAGGCCAATGGGCCATCGCATTTTCCAAAAGCTCGGCCAGGAGGTATACCACGCTGCTTCATAGAGCAGCGGCGGAAGAAAAATGAGAAAAATCAGATCCGGGCTGATCGCCGGATGGGGAGCGGCGGGTATCAGGCTGATTAACAAACCACCGATTACCAGGAACACTGGGTAGGCAATGCGAAGTTTCTGACCCAGGATCACCAGCAGCATCACCGCAAAAAGTAGGGAGATCACATACAAAAGTGTTTCCTGGACCATGTATCAAAATAAGGGAAAATTCCGGGATTCATTGGGTGATAAATGGCAATTACCCCTATTGAAATCCTATTCAATGTTTAACTTCGATCCGGTTTAATACCTCAATTCCTGTAAATATGAAACGTTTTATCTTCCCGTTATGCTTATTGATCATTTATACGGGTGCGCAGGGCCAGGTGAACTGGACACCTTTGTTCGACGGGAAAAGCCTGGACGGTTGGAAACATTACGGAGGCAAATCCCAATTTGAATTATACAGGGAAAGCATTCTTGTGATAACGTCACCCAATACACCCAGCAGTTTTTTTTGTACCCAAGGAGAATACGGAGATTTTGCGCTGGAAATGGAAGTGATGGTCAGCGATACCAATACCTCAGCCGGCATTCAGTTCCGTAGCCACTATGATCCTTCGGGTAACAACGGTGCGGGGAAAGTATACGGATATCAATTTGCCCTCGATCCTACGGCGCAGAATTGGACGGGTGGCATCTATGATGAAGGAAGGCGCGAATGGCTATATCCGGTTTCATTGAATCCCAAAGCTGCCAAACCCTTAAAATTAAAAGAGCTCGTCAAAATCAGGATAGAATGTCTGGGCAATGAATCGAGAACCTGGGTAAATGGGGTTCTCACGGCTGATCTGGTGGATATGACCGACTACAACGGTATCATCGCCCTGATGGTTCATTCAGTTCCGTCTGTTGGTAAGGCGGGCGGATCCGTCGTCTTTCGAAATATCCGCCTCAAATCCATTACAAAATTTTCCAGTGATCCTCCGTTGGGTACTTATGTCATGAATACCATTCCGAACATGCTCACGGATTTTGAAGTCAAATCCGGGTGGAAACTCTTGTTTGACGGAGAAACCACAAAGGGTTGGCGGGGAGCTTATCTGGACGGGTTTCCTGCAAAGGGCTGGCAGGTAGAAGATGGCAAGTTGAATGTAATTTCCTCAGAAGGGCATGAATCGGCCGGGGGAGGGGATATTGTCACCCTCGATCAATTCAAGGCCTTTGACCTTTCCTTTGAATTTAAAATGACACCCGGCGCCAACAGTGGAGTTAAATATTTTGTCACGCTAAAGGAAAAGAATGAAGGATCAGCCATTGGCTTAGAATATCAGATTCTAGACGACTCTCTCCATCCGGATGCCAAACTGGGCAGAGACGGTGATCGAACGCTGGCCTCCTTATATGACCTGATTACGGCCCAGAAACCGAGCCGGTTTATACATGCTATTGGTAAATGGAATACAGGCCGGATAATTGTTTATCTCAATAACCATGTCGAACACTATCTCAATGGAGTCAAAGTGCTCGAATACAACCGAGGTTCAAGTGCTTTTCGGGATCTGGTGGCTGTTAGTAAGTATAAGATATGGCCTGATTTCGGAGAAGCACCGCAGGGGCATATCCTACTGCAGGAACACGGAAGCGAGGTCAGTTTCCGCAGTATTAAAATCAGGATATTGGAAGAACCGGTAAAAAAAGACTAAGAACCTCTCTGGGAGCCGCCGGTCAACTTCGTATTTCTCTGCAATCCTTTTGTATTGGTCTTCACTTTCTGGTTTTGCTGATTGGGCTTATTGTTGCCGATACCGCCGCCACCCGGACGGGTATCTTTTTTGTTTTTCTTGTTGGGAATAAGTGACATACTTTTTTATTTGAGGGTCAAAGTTAGCGGATTCCCCGAAAAAAACGTCCAAGACACACATGCAATACCCATGGGTCTATCCAAACCAAAGAAGTTTCATCGAGAAAATCCCCTCATTTTTGTCTTGATGATGCGAGATGCAGCGCCATTCGATGTAAATCGGTTGCATTAACATTTGCTTCTGTTTGATAACCGCCCAGTACTGTCCGTATCCGGACAGTGTCTTTTCTCAGAATCCTTTGCTCAGATTGATTTTCAGCGTTTTAATGTTTTGGCATGGCCTTTCATTATAGTTCATGAATTCGCGTAGTTTTTTCTTTTAAATATTTTTTAAAAAGTTGCAACATGATCGAAGAACCTGCGTCTTATTTATCAGAAACTAATCAAAAAACTTATAAAACGTTCATTATGAAAAAGACCATTTTATCCATCGCAATCCTACTGAGTGTGTTCAGTACTGCTTTTGCCAACCGTCCGGATTCTTTTAATAAAAAGAATGCGTTGACTTCTTTCCAGAGAGATTTTAAATCAGCATCCGATGTGAGCTGGTCAGAAACTCCTCGTTTTATGCGCGTAAGCTTTCACTTTGATAAGCAGAACCTGTATGCTTACTATGATATTCAGGGAAACCTGATTGGCCTGGTTCATCACATGCTTACCACCAGTTTACCCGAAGACCTGCAAAAACAAATTAAAAAAGAATATACCGGCTATTGGGTTTCAGAACTTTTCCAGGTAACATTTGAAGATGCCACCTACTATTTCATTGAGTTGAAAAATGCCGATGAAACCGTCGTGTTGACAACAGAAGGTTCTGAAAGATGGCATACTTATTACAAGAAAAATAATTCAGAAACATTCTAAAGTATTTTAGCACTTGTCTTTTGGTTTAGATTAGGAATCCCTCCGTTCCCGGAGGGATTCTCTATTTATGTAAAAATCGTCATCTTCGCGGCCAGTAAATGGATTCCATGCAAAAGACATTGGTGGTTGTGGGTGGCGGAGCAGCAGGTTTTTTCTGCGCCGTCACGGCGGCCCGTATGAGTCCAGGATTAAAAGTAATCCTGGTAGAAAAAACAGGAAAGCTGCTTTCCAAAGTAAAAATAAGCGGAGGCGGAAGATGTAATGTGACCCATGCATGTTTTTCCATCACTGACATGGTAAAAAAATATCCTAGGGGATCCAATTTTGTAAAAAAGACTTTTCATCAGTTTTTTACGTCCGACACCATTCAATGGTTCGAACAGCGCGGTGTGCCTCTAAAGACAGAAACCGACGGGCGTATGTTCCCGGTAAGTAATAGTTCCCAAACAATTATTGACTGCCTGATGCAGGAAGCGGCCTTGTATCATGTAGAGATCCGGCTGCATCATGAAATTAAAAAGATAGAATACAAGACTAACCAGGGTCTCTTTCTACTGCATTTTGGGAACGATTTTACTTTGCAGGCGGATTTTGTTTGTTTGGCATCGGGGGGTTATCCAAAAACATCCATGTTCGAGTGGATCCTGCAAACCGGACATAGCGTAGAAGAACCGGTGCCCTCACTTTTTACCTTTAATATTCCGGGTAGTTCTTTGACAAATCTGATGGGAATTTCTGTACCCGATGCGCAGGTGAAAATATCCGGTACAGACTTAAAAGAACGGGGTCCTTTGCTGATTACACATTGGGGGATGAGTGGTCCCGCCATCCTGAAACTTTCTGCCTGGGGGGCCCGAATCCTGAAAGAAAAAGAATACGCATTTGAAATCTCCCTCAATTGGCTGGCAGATAAATCTGACCAGGTGCTTCGTAGTGAAATACAATCAATCCGGGAATCTTCCGGAGGGAAAAAAATCCGACAAAAAAATCCCTTCAATCTGCCACAAAGACTTTGGGAATGGCTCTTGGAAGAATGCGGAATACAAGACATCCATTGGGCGGACTTGCCAGGGACGCTTCAAAACAAACTCGTTCAATTGATCTCCCAACAGAAATTCTCCGTCCAGGGAAAAACAACTTTTAAAGAAGAATTTGTAACAGCGGGCGGAGTCAAGCTGCAGGAAATTCATTACCATACAATGGAAAGCCGAATGCTACCCGGCCTTTATTTTGCCGGAGAAATGCTGGATGTCGATGGGATTACGGGTGGTTTTAATTTTCAAAATGCCTGGACCAGTGGATTTATTGCGGGCAAAGCCATCGCCGAAAAAGCTTCCGGTGACTCAAAGAAGGTTGAAAAGGAAGCTTGACACCCTTCAATGAAAAAAAACGGTAAAACTCAAGCGGGCAGCAAACGGTGTTCCCGGCGTAAAACAGATTTCATCGACCGGCGCCGGTTCTCCTTTCAAACGGGTTAGGGTATCAAACTGGGTTTCTTTCCACTTGGTGTTGAAGACATTGTTGATGGTAAGACCGATTTCATAATTTTTCTTGGTGTAGTTCAAGACCGCATCGGTCACAAAATAACCAATGGCCGTCAGGCTGTTGCTTTCATTGGCGGGCCGGTTGCCCATATAGCGGTACCGCAGACTTCCATTGAAGCCTTCTGGCCGGGAAAAAGTAATTCCGCCGGTGCTGGTCCATACTGGGGCCAGGGGAATATAGTTTAGACCTTTCGGATCTTGGACGGCCCTGCCATGGGCATAATTCAGATCCAGGTCCAGGTACACATACCGAAACGGCTGGTAGCGGGTGGAAAAATCAAATCCCATTCTCTGCGTTTTTCCGGAGAAATCGACCGTTCCCCCGTCTCCTCCGTAAACAAATTCCTGATCCAAACGAATATACCAGAGTGCGGCATTGATGATAAGGTCCCGGACGGGTTTGAAAACGGTGCCCATATCAGCTCCGTATGCGGCCGGCAAGGAAAAAGTTCCTTTTTCGGCTACGACGGAACGGGCGTCGTTGGAATGAAATCCCTTGCCCAGATTCAGATAAAATTCCAGGCTGGCGTTCTGATTGTAGTAGAAACTCAATTTTGGATTCAGGCTGTGGTCATTGGTTTTATAAGTGCCTATTCCTTGAAAAAGTGTATCGGTCGCAAGTCTATTGTTGTAGGAATAATAAAACTGATCAAACCGGAGTCCGGCATTGATACTGAAATGATCACTGAACCGAAGGGTCTCGTTGGCAAATGCGCTGGCAGCTAACTCCGTAATATTTCCCAGCTTCAGTTGTTTCAAAGTGATAAAGCGGTCAACCGTATGTGATAGCCCCGAATGTTGGGTCGCATCACCACGGAACTGGAGACCTGCTTCCGTACTCCACTTTACCGGACCCAGGTAACTGCTGTGCTCATAACTTCCTTTGTAGCCAAACAAATTTCTGGCTTCCTGTTGGCGAATTTCATCTCCGTTAACGGTATCAACCAGATAAAAGGTAAAATTGGTATGGAGGTCAAAACGGTAGTCAGAATAATACAATTGATTTCTGATCACATCTCCACTCCTAAGGGTAGTAATCGTTTGGGCGTTGACGTTGGTTCGGGAAGTCACGCCGCCTTCATTTGGATCCAGTGCGCCGTAAAATCCTATGATCCCCTCGGCTACCGCCCGATCGGGTATCTGGCCCGATGCATTCCATTTGCTATACATCGTGGAGCCGGAAAGACTTAGCCAGGTTTTTGAGGAAATCCGGCCATAATATTTCGTAAAGAAATTCAGCCGGTTAAAATGCTGCGGATGGTCAAAATAACTGTCCGTATAGCGGTATTCGGCAGCTGCATACCAAGATTGTTGCCGGGTTTTAGCCGCTTCGTCCAACAAATTGAACAAGCCCAGTAGCCGAAAGGTGTGGAACATGCCTCCTTCTAGTTTTACCAGGTTTTCCGGCAGCGCATTCAGCGTATGAAAATCCACATAACCGGTGGTACAGAAATCACCTTTTTCCGCATAATAGGGACCTTTTTTAAAAAAAACATTTCCGATGGTTTCAGGAATGATAAAATGACTATCCGCATATCCCTGGCCGTGAGCATGCGAAACCAGGTTGATGGGCATTGCGTCTGCGTTCAGACTGATATCGGTTCCATGGTCACAATCAAATCCCCTTAAAAATATCTGCTCCGCTTTTCCTCCCCCCTGATGCTGGCCGATAAACAACCCAGGTACGAGCCGCAGGACCTCTTGGGAATTGCTGACATTTCTTAAGGCGATGTCTATTTTACTCAAGATCTGAAACTGGGTACCAGCCTTGGATGAAATGGTAACACTGCTTAATTCGATGGCCGCCCTTTGCATCAATACCCTGTTTTTTTGTTGCCTGAACGCTGCCAGGGCCAAGGTTTGGGACCGGTAACCGATGGCCGTTATCTCCAGGGAAATTTCGTCATTAAACGGTTTAAATGAAAAATTGCCGCTTGCATCCGAAGCCGTTAGGAAGCGGGCTGGAAGGACGGTGATGGTCGCTGATTCAATGGGCTGACGGGTCGTAGAATCCAGAACCACCCCGTTATAGACTCGTGACTGTGCATAAACTGCTCCGTACCCCCATAAAACACATACCATCAGCCATTTTCCTCGCATCCCTATAAAATATTGGTTACCTGCCCTTAATAAACTGATCTACGTAATGGGGGTGGGTTCAGATTTTAGACTAAATTGTCTTTTAATTTTTGATCATGAAAACCTTTATAAGTTTTATATTGCTTGGTATAATCATCCCCACTGTTCATGCTCAAACAGTCCCGCCTTTGTCTTTAAAAACGGTGATATTAAACCAGCTGAAAACGACTCATAATAAGGAGGAATGGTTTGCACCCCTGAACGTCGCCCTGGAAGGGCTGACACCGGAACAAGCGAATTGGAAGGAAAAGGGCGCCGATCATTCCATCGCCGAACTCACCACCCATATTATTTTTTGGAACCAGCAGCAGCTCTCCAAATTTCTGAATCAACCGGAACCCAAGTATTCCGGCGATAACAACGAAACCTTTTCTTCCGTCGATCTGCATTCATGGCCGGCAACCGTAAAAAAAGCGGATAGTGTTTTGATAAACTGGGAAAATGCCATCGAGGCGGCGGATGAAAAAAAACTGGAAGCCTGGTATGAGATTATTGGACATATCAGCACCCACAATGCCTATCATACCGGGCAAATTGTATATATCCGGAAAATTCAGGGTTCCTGGAATCCGGCAAAAGGAGTAAAATAATTTAATAGATTTAGTCATGGAGGAGATGGAAGTACCCACCGAGCATTTGCATGAAACGATTGAAGAAGAAGTAGAAGAAGCCGTAAAAAAAACCGAACGGAAAAGTTCTATGGCGATTGCCATATCCACGGCCCTGATGGCGGTTTTTGCGGCGATTTCCAGTCTTTTGGCAGGTCATCACGCCGATGAAGCAGTAATAGAACAAATTCGGGCTTCGGATCAATGGTCATTCTACCAGGCCAAGGGAATCAAGGAAGAAATCATCAGCCTCTCCAATCATCCCGAAAAGGAATCACGGAGTGCAAAATATAAACAGGAACAGGCCGATATTCAAAAAGAAGCCAAAGCGGCCGAAGAGTCCTCCCATTCGCACCTGGAACATCACGCAACGCTGGCCCGGGCAGTTACCTTGTTTCAAATCTCTATTGCGATATCTGCCATCGCTATCCTAACGCGTAAAAAATTTCTTTGGTTCATCAGTTTGGGTATTTCCTGCTTGGGGTTGTTCTTTTTCATTACCGGAATTTTTTAGTTTTATCTGCCTTGCCTATGCGCGGAATGAAAACCATTCTTTTTCTATTTATTTCCAATTCATTTATGACGTTGGCCTGGTACGGTCATTTGCGGTTCAAGGACTTTTCCTGGGGAAAAAACCTGGGTCTTTTTACCGTCATCCTCATCAGCTGGGGACTCGCTTTTTTTGAATACCTGTTCCAGGTACCGGCCAACCGCGCCGGATTCCGCGAAGACGGTGGCCCTTATACGCTTGTGCAGTTGAAGACCATCCAGGAGGCCATAACCCTGATTGTATTTACGGCTTTTACCTTGATTTTTTTTAAGGAAGAAAAACTGGCCTGGAATCACGCGGTTGGTTTTTGTTTTCTGGTCATGGCAGTATTTTTTATTTTTAAGAAGTGGTAAACAGCCACCGAAACATGGGCTATTAACGCATCGTTTACAAACCAGTCCCGTTCAAGACCAATAAGGTGCACTCTTGTAATAATTGGTTCTTGCTGCGGCATAATTCTTAAGTTTGCCCCTTAATAATCGATCGGGAAAATGAGATACTTTTATTTTTTTCTAGCGGGTCTGGTTTTAGTACTAAATATTTCCTGCAGACAAAAACGCCCCGGCACGCCCCGGGTACTGGTATATACCAAACAATTATCAACACCCGACGGTCTGGCTGCCATACAAGCCATTGACCAACTGGGATCCATCAATGGATTTGTCGTCACGGCGACCGACACCAGTACCTTGTTTACAGATGACTCACTTTCCAACTATGCGGCCGTGGTATTTTTAAATCGGTCTGGAGTCAATCTGGGTTTTTCAGCGCGGATTGCCCTGGAAAGGTTTATGCAGGCAGGAGGAGGTTTTGCGGGTATACATCCCATAGCGAAAACATTTAATTGGCGCTGGTATGGTCGGATGATCGGTTCGGAGGGAGATTCCTGTGTTTCATTTATTCACCAGAAATATGAGAACGGACGGGCCACTTACAGTTGTGATAGTCTGAATGCCAGCAATGCAAAAGATGCTGCCGGATTAAAAAATATTTTGAATGCGATTGAATATGCCATTGGTCACTATGAGCCGCTGGATTATTCCAAAGCGACTATCCCTTATCCTCCTTCGGAAAATCATTTTACTAAAAAAGTCCTGGTGAACGGGACATTTTATGAACCGACCGAGATGACCATCCTGCCCAATTTGGATATTTTAATTTTGCAGCGACGGGGGGAAGTCATGCTGTATAAACAGTCTACGGGTAGCGTCAAACAAGCCGGCTTTTTAAAAGTATATTATCAGGCAAAGACCAAGGGCGTGAATGTAGAAGAAGGGATGCTGGGGCTTTCCAAAGACCCGGATTTTAAAAACAACCATTGGATTTATATTTATTATAGTCCTTTTGACAGTTCGGTCAACCGGCTTTCACGCTTCAGTCTGGAAAATGATACCATCCTTTCCAGTTCGGAAAAAGTTATCCTGGAAGTGAAAGCACAACGGGAAATTTGTTGCCATACGGGCGGATCCATTGCGTTTGGGCCGGATAGCCTGCTTTATTTTTCCGCAGGCGATAATTCGACACCCTTTGATGAACCGGGTCAACCTTATGCCAATCATGGATTTGCTCCCCTCAACGGAGCACCTGGCCACTGGCCGTATGACGCAGAAAGGTCTGCTGGAAACAGCAACGACCTGCGGGGGAAGATCATGCGTCTTCGCATACACCCCGACGGTAGTTATGAAATTCCTGCCGGCAATCTTTTTCCGCCGGGAACGCCAAAGACAAGACCAGAAATTTATGTAATGGGAAACCGCAATCCCTACCGAATTTCGGTGGATCAGAAAAACAGTAATCTTTATTGGGGAGAGGTTGGGCCAGACGCACCCGATGACAGTTTGTCCACCCGCGGACCGCGGGGTTATGATGAAGTGAATCAGGCGAGAAAAGCGGGTTATTTCGGATGGCCGTTTTTTGTTGGAAACAACTATGCCTATCATGCATATAATTATCTGACAGGTGTATCCGGAGCGGCTTTCAATCCAGTCAAGCCCGAAAATCTTTCAGCCAACAATACAGGGCTCACGGATCTTCCTGCGGCTCAACCCGCTTTTATATGGTACCCCTACGCTATTTCACCAGAGTTTCCAGAGCTGGGAAGCGGTGGGCGCAACGCGATGGCGGGTCCGGTTTATTATACGGACATGTATCCGGTGGCAACCCGGTATCCCGATTATTACAACGGAAAACTATTTATATACGATTGGATCCGGGGATGGATCAAAGTGGTTACCATGCAAGCCAATGGAGATTTTGAAATCATGGAACCCTTTATACCTCAAACTACTTTGCACAACTGTATCGATATGGAGGCCGGCCCGGACGGGAGATTGTATTTGTTGGAATACGGAACGGGTTGGTTTCAGAAAAACCCCGACGCTGGACTCTCCCGGGTTGACTACAGTTCGGTCGTTACCGAATCTTCCACGCCGGCTGTTGCGGTCGTTGATACCGCTGCCTCGGCACATGGTCCGCATGCAGCCGGATACACCATGACCCAGATGCTGGATTGTAAAAGCTGCCACAAAGAGGATGGCATATCCATCGGGCCTTCTTTTAAACGGGTGGCGGAGAAATATGCACAAGATAAAAAGGCACCGGCCTATCTCAGCCAGAAGATCGTGAAGGGGGGTGGTGGCGTATGGGGAGATGTGGTCATGTCAGCGCATCCGGATCTTTCACAAAAAGACCTGAATCTAATCGTCCAGTATATTCTTTCACTGAAACCGAAGAAATAAGTTAGAGATAGCGAGTTCCGTCAAAAGTGTCAACGAGCAGAAACATGAAAGGATTTATAGGATGGTTGGGGTTTATCTTTTTAGCATTGCAAAACCAGGCTCAGGTCCTCCCTGTTCTTTCCAGAGGCCTTGTACAAGATGAAAAAGGGCATGCCATCCCCGGTGCTACCATTCATGTACTCAATACGGAAGTATATGTCATCAGCAATGACTCTGGCAGTTTCTCTATTCAAGGGCTGCCTCGGGGAATTTATCATTTGGAGATTGCGGCTATGGGTTTTGCCAGAATTGAAAAACAAATGCAACTGCCCCTGAATCGGGGCGATAAGATCCGTATTCTGATGACCGTTTCGGCTCAGCAGCTGGATGCCGTGGTGGTGACGGCAGAAAAAGAGGAATCCAATATTCAAACGGTGCCGGTTAGTATTACGGCTTTGTCCTCCCGTGATATCGATGCATACAGGCTTTGGTCGAGCAAGGAATTGAAAGGAATCGTATCCAATATGTATGCAGCAGATCCGGGAGATGGAAGAAATGTTATTTCCATCCGGGGCATAACGTCCACTTCCTATGATCCGGCCGTCGTCACCTATATCGACGGCGTTCCGCAATTTACATTGGATACCTATATTCCGCAGTTATTCGATATCGATCATATAGATGTTTTGAAAGGTCCTCAAGGGACACTGTACGGGAGAAATGCCCTGGGAGGGGTCGTGAACATCGTAACCAAAAAGCCGGACAACCAATTCCATGCGTCCATTGATTTGAGTGTGGGAGATCATGGTCTTCAGCGATACAGTTTTCAAATCAGTGCGCCTTTGGTTAACGGGAAATTATTCCTGGGTGTCGCAGGCTTGTACGAAGGTTCCAATGGATTTTATATGAATGACTATAATAACAGCCTCTTTGATAAACAGCATCGTTTCGCCGACAACATTTCATTAAGATATTTGCCGGGAGCCCAATGGTCTTTTTCTCTGAATCTCAAAAACCTCTGGAACCGCAACCAAGGAGCTTTTCCGTTGAATCCGACCATTGAATCGGCCTTGAGCGATCCTTACCACCTTGATCAGAACGCGATAGGAGAGATGGTTGACAACAGCCTCAATGCTTCGGTGCAGATTCGCCATACGGGGACAAAAATGGACTTTAGTTCTTTAACAGCCTATCAGTCCAACTACCGCTATTATGCTACTCCTGTGGACGGAGATTTTTCCCCGCTGGATATCTTGAGTATTGTAAACAATTATGGCAGGCCTTGGAATAAGGTGAATGCATGGACAGAAGAACTTCGACTTTCTTCTGCCACCGCCTCTTTATCTCCCTGGAAATGGGCAGTCGGCTCCTACCTTTTCCTTCAAAAAGCCCCCAACAAACAGGGCGTACATTTTGGTGCCGATGCTGCTTTGGCTGGTTCTCCGGACAGCAACTATACCATCATCAATACTACGCAGATTAAAAACCAAGGACTGGCTTTTTATGGACAGGTACAATGGGCGTTCTTAAAAAAGTTCACGGCAGCCGCCGGATTGCGATACGACTACCAGCAATCCAACGCAGAGGTCTCAGGAGTATACCTGCCCGATGGTGCAACCAGCGGATTTCCTACACAAAATGATACTTCGGGAAAGTCTTCTTTTTTCGCCTGGAGTCCGATGGCGTCACTGACCTATCATGCCAATGAACATGCACACCTATATATCAGTTATAACCGGGGATACCGGACAGGGGGACTGACGCAGTTGTCTACAGATCCGACTCAGCCACCCCTGTATCCATACCAGCCGGAATTCAGCAACAACTATGAACTCGGTCTGAAGACAAATTATTTTGACAATCGCTTGCATGGAAACTTTGCGGTTTTTTATAATACCGTGGAGGATGTACAGGTGCCTACCTTGATCCTTCCCGATGCGATAACAGTTATTAAAAACGCCGGAGGGCTGATCAGCCGCGGTTTTGAAGCAGAGATGCAGGCGCTCGTCATTCCGGGCCTGGACCTTACATATCATTTTGGATACACCCATGCAACCTATACCAACGGTGAACTTTCTTCCAACGGGAATGCCATCGGTCTGGATGGGAAAAAGCAGGTTTTTACGCCCGACCTAACTTCGATGTTCTCTGCACAATACAACAAAGCACTGCCCGGATCGGTGAACGGTTTTGTAAGGATGGAATGGTTTTATTTCGGCAGACAGTATTTTGATCTGGCAAACCTTCAGGAACAATCGTCTTATCAACTGCTCAATGCCAGTGTGGGCGCATCTTTTAAACAATTTGCTTTAACCTATTGGATGCGCAATATTACCGGTACAAAATATATAGCCTACGCCTACGATTTTGGCGCCGCCAGACTCGGAGATCCTTTTACATTTGGGTTTACCTTAAAGTATAGATTTCACTAGCCTCCAAAAAATTGCGCCCGGATATTAAAACCGGTTTACCCGGTACATCCATTGTCCGCTGGTGAAGTCTGGCATTTCTACGGTTTGGTTGCCCAGTTCAATACTCATTTCACTCAGCGGTGTAATGGAACTCCAGGCAGCTGCATCAAAAACATCCATGGGTGTATTGGTTTGGTTGATGGCCGATTCAACAAATGCCTGCAACACAAAAAAATCCATCCCGCCATGTCCCGCATTTTCAGCTTCCTTGCCCCATTGTTGCCAGTAAGGATGATCATATTTGTCCAACCAGGATTGTGCATCTTCCCAGGTGTCCGCCTTAGAGGACATTCCTTCGATATACAAGGAATGATTGACATCCATCCACAAGCCCCGCGTACCCTGCATCCGGAATCCCAGCGAATAGGGACGGGGCAGACTGGTATCGTGCTGCAGTAAAATGGTTTCACCGTTTGCGCAACGGATCTGCGTGGTCACCACATCCCCCAATTTGAATTCTATTTTGGCATTGGGATGCTGCGGACCACCTTTTTTTACAATATATTCATGAAGCCCCCGGGACTTGCTTGCAAACGAACACAGGGAGACAAAGCGGTTGCCATAGTTGATGTTCAGCATTTCGGCCAGGGGTCCAATGCCATGCGTAGGGTATAGGTCTCCGTTGCGATGTATGCTGTGCTGCGTTCTCCATCGTGCTTCCGAAAATCCCTTTTCCCCAAATTCGACCCCGCTGTCATAGGGCGTTTTTCCGTCATTAAATTTTACTCCCCGTAGATCATGCTGGTATCCGCCCTGCATATGGATAAGTTCACCGAAAAGACCCTGCCTGACCATTTGCAGGATGGCCATGATATCCCTTCTGTAACAGACATTTTCCATCATCATGACATGGGTGCCTTTGGCGGTGGCTGCATTGACAACGTTCCAATGATCTTGTAGTGTAATGCCCAAGACAACCTCGGTACCGATGTATTTCACGCCGGATGAAATACCGTCCAAAATCATCGGTGTATGCCATTCCCAGGGTGTGGCGATAAGAACCGCCTGCAGATCTTTTTCTTCGAGCAGTTTACGATAGGCAAAAGAATCGCCCGTAAATATTTTGGGCATCGGCTTGCCTGATTTTGTGACCAGTTCCCGGGCGGATTGTAACATTCTTTCATCGATATCGCAGAGGGCAACCACATCCACGTCCGGTCTTTGCAGGGCATTCCACAGATGGTTTTGTCCGCGAAGACCGGTCCCGATAATGGCCAGCCTTAGTTTTGTAACCGCAGATCGGGAAAATAGGGAAGAATTGGGCAGCCATCCAAGACCGGCCGTGGCCAGGGATATATTTTTTACAAAATGTCGTCGTTTCATTGACAGATGATTTACAAAAAATGGTGTATAGGAAGAATGTTTGGCAATATCCCGATTCTAAAGCTGGACAAGCTGATTCTTGATCGCGTAGAGTACCAGTCCAACCCGGTTGGTGACATTGAATTTTTTAAACAGCGACTCGCGATATCCATCTACCGTGCGTTCACTGATGAACATGTCACTGGCAATTTGCTGATAATTTTTTTCGCTGCAAGCATGTTTTAAAAATTCCATCTCCCGGTCGGTCAGTTTAGGAAAGGAAGCAGAGGGATCATGGGTTCCCTGGTGAATGGATTGAATTACTTTGCGGGTGAGAATTTCATTGTAATAGTAACCCTTGGCAAGGATCTCATCAAACGCCACCTGCAGTTCCTTCGGATCTGCGTCTTTCAGTATATATCCCCGGGCACCCTGTTGAATCATTTTTATAATCGTGGTATCGGCGTCCATGGTGCTCAGGGCCAAAACATGGATCTGGGGATGGTTGGCATGAAGCCAGGCGGCCGTGGCATATCCATCCATAACAGGCATGTGAATGTCCAGCAGGACAATATCGGGTAGATGATCTGGTTGCAACTGATCGATCAGTTCTCGTCCGTTGGCTACTTCCATCAAGACCCGGTATCTCGGAAATAGATTGATCAGCACGGCCAGTCCCTTGCGGAACATGGTGTGATCATCTACCAGGGCAATATGTTTCAGATCAGCCATATGACAATTGAATTTGCAGCGTAGTACCCTCTCCTGGTTTACTCATGATGTCTGCTTTGCCGCCAACCAGGGTCGCCCTTCGCAAAATATTCTGCAATCCCAATCCTTCCCGCCGGTTGAGGGCTTCCTCCAAAATAAAGCCCACCCCATTGTCGTGGATGGTAATATAGAGACCATCATCCAAGTAACGCAAGGAGACGGTTACATCGGTGGCGCCTGCGTGTTTAATTATATTTTGCAATCCCTCCTGAACAATCCGGAAAACAATCAGCTTATGCTGGTCCGGAAATTTCTTTTCCGTCCCCTGAATATCTGAGCTCACTTTGATAAATCCGCTCCGGTTGATCCGGC
>JABDAN010000054.1 GCA_013289175.1 Bacteroidota bacterium | reverse complement strand
TTCCACCGATAGCCAACTGTCTTTTGTTTTATAAGGAACCTGAACTGGGGAAATGGTCAAAGCCTTTCCGCTTGCTTCTGAAAGCATCCGGATATAATCCCACCGCGCCAGACGAGGACGTGCATGCGCTGCATTTTGCATCCATTCGTCTGCCGGAAAATAAATGTTGAGCGCAGTGGTAGCGTAACTTAACAATTGGGAACGATCGGCATTGGACTGAATCAGATCGGTTTCGTTATTGTAAGGGAATAAAGGCAGGATATTCATGGCTGGTTCAATCATCGATTGACCGGCCAGGACCAGCGTTTTAATTATTTTTACCGGATCGGTCAGGGTAGGCAGGATTGTCAACTGCGCCAGGACGGTTTTATTGACGGCGTTCATCCGGCTGGAAATACTTCGGGCCTGATCGAGCAGGGTTTGTTTTAAAAGATCCGTGGAAAGCTGGACGAATTTTGGAAAGACCGGTCCCTGACCTGCATTGGCGATTTTAATCAACTCGGATAATAAGGTTTCGGCATCTGGGTCAGCCAGGGTAAAAGGGATATCAGAAAAACTAAGACTGGCTGCGTCCAGGGCAGTAAAAACAGTTCCCAGATTGTTAAAAATGGTCGTCGTTCCAGAACTGTCTTCCACACTGGCACTGATGGGTATGGCTGCCAAATTCGTGATGAGCAATTGAAAATCGGATTGCAATTGCTGGATCCGCTTGGTCAGTTCAGCCGTATCATACCGGTTTGGATTGGTGGGGTCCGGCAATGGATTGGAAGACGAAGGAGTGAAGTCTTGAGCACCCAGATACCTAGAATCCGTGATCATGGATTTCAGCGCGTTGATCAGCGGAAGGAGTTGCCCAAGGGGTTTTTTACCTGCAACCCCCGTCGGAGACAAAAACGAAATACTGATCTGTCCCGTGTCATCCAATGCTTTGGTTTTCCGGTAAGCGTAAGCAATCCGGTTCTCCAGTTCAGAGGCTCCCGTCTTATTTTCTTTTCCTGTCTGGGCCGCTCCGCTGGGTTCGTCCATGCCAGCTATATAGACCAGATCTATGGGTTGGATTTGCAATTGATCAACCCCCATGACCAGGGTCTGCGTAGGGTTGCCCGCGCTGTCCAGCAGCGACACCTGAAAAATCATCGCCGAAGGTTCTCCCAAAATAGTGGCGAGCCATTTATTCATGCCCGTTTCCATTTTGCTTCTGGCCGTCATCGCTATGGGTGCCCAGGGGTTGGTAGCCGGCAGGCTTGGATCCCCATTTGCAAATTGAATCGTAACGCGGTTGGTAAAACTGAATGTATTTCCCCTTGGAGTGTTGATGCTGTCAAGCACCGGCGGTAGACCACCATCCTGCAGGGCATTGATGGTAGCACTGGCTCTTTCTGCATTTCCCATGACCATTTGGTAAACACTTTCGGTGGTAAGCAAATCTTTTACTGCATCGAGCAGATCGGCCAATTTGTTTTTTTCGGTTTCAACGGCTTCAAGCGCACCCGGCACAGAGGCACCTGAGGCTACCGAACCTGTTGCACCGTAAGGAAAAGCCAAAGTGGAAGTAGCCAGTGCCAGACCGTTCACCACATCGTTGGCGGGAATGGCTTCCTGGGGGCTCCCACCCTGTTGCTGTACCAGACTGGTCTGGATGGGAAATGCATTTCTGAAATCATAGATGTACTCATTTAAAATGAGCAGCGCAGGGTTCGCGGATCCCTGGTCATGCAAACCTCTTTCAAACTGATAGCCAAGCAAGGCTTCCAGCGTTTGTCCATTGCGTATTCCTTCCAGAATTTGCAGCGCGTTGCGTACCCGGTTTGAAGATAGATTCACCGCGAAAATATCTGCGTTGGTTGGATCGGCATGACTTAAATATCCGCAGCGAAGCAGGGCCGCTGCCGATGCGTGATTGATTGAAGGCGCTTGAACAAATCCTCCATTTTCGCTATATCGGTATACCGGTGAACCGTCCTGCGGTCTCAATGCTTCGGGAATGGTGTCCAGGGGCATCTGTTGACGGGGGGAAGGACGCAGTTCCTCCACCCATCCGTAAGCGCCCATAAAAATCCCTTGGTTGTTTTTATTTCTAAGTTGCTGCAAGCGTATTTGAAAAAGAGCTGTTTGCCAACTGTCCAGGCGGTAAGTGAGGGTATCGAGGTGTTCGGTAAAACATCTCTCCAGTCTTGCCGAAGGGATGGACGCCAACGATTGCAAGGCAGTTATAATAGCTGAAGGTACTTCGGCTTCCGGTTCCTTAGATCCGGGTCCCAGCAGGTAGTCGACCATTGACATGCTGGCCATCGGATGGGCGGGAACAGCAGCGGACAAAGGAGCCCGCATCACTTCGTATTTGGTAAGGGTTCCGCCAGGCCGGATATTAAGAAAATTATTTACACCCAGGGTCTCCCTCAAATCAAGTCCCCGGTTTGCAAACCAGCTGACCGAGCTGATGTGCAATGCCTCCATCAAAGATTTTCTGAGCATCAGATAAAGCAGCGCGTTGGGTGCGGCGATACCCGCACCGAAATTTGGACTTTCAAGCGCTGCGTTGCTGGCTGTCGCCAGCCAATTGAGATAATTTGCTTTTACCGCGGGATTGTAATTGCTGACCGGCGAGGTTTCAGAAACCGGTATGCCATCGACGAGGTTGGTTGGATCGAGCATCGTCGCAGCATATTGATATACGAGTTTTAAGATCTGCGGCACCTTCAGTTTTTCATCCGGTCCCGATGGATTAAAGCCAAATTTTTCCAGCCAAATCAGTCCATCGGTTTTACTGGTGAAATTTTTTTGCATATCGCTGTAATACCTTCCTCCATATTGAAAGGCATCGAGGTTTTTGAGCAGATCGGTACTATAGGCATTGCGCTGACCAAAACTTTGCGACCCGGCATGCAGACCGAGAATATTCGTCAAGACGTCGAGCGGATCTTCGCCCGTTTTGCCGGCGTACAGGAGCTGGTCTTTTAAGCCGAGCCAGATCTGGTGATAATCTGTAATAACCTTCAGCAGTGTCTGGAGAAAGGAGTAGGAATATGGCGACTCCTGCTGCTGCCATTGCCAGGAAGAAAAATCACTGGTGAGTAAAACGCCGTAGGGTTGACTGCCCACCCGAAAAGATGGCAGGGGTCCCCGACCGGTCACATGGCGCCTGAAAAAATCGCCGAGTTCATTTTGAACCGACTGAGAAAAAACCGGTGACAACAGGGTGCCTGTATAATATCCCAGCGTTCCCGGATAAAGAGCGGTATTCATCAACACGGCTTCCCGGTTGTCCTGCTGATCGCTGTATACGATATGTTGCAGGGTAGAATAATTTATACCCAGGGCATCGGCCATATTTTTCCCGTCGCAGTCATCCGTAGGCAGGAACAAAGGATCTCCGGTTTCCACGAAATAACTTGTCTGATCAAATGGATCGGTTTTAGAAAAGCCAGAATTGTCGACAGCGGTATTTTTCGTCGCCATACCCTGGGGCATGAGGGCGAACCCTGGCGATGAATAGTGATGATTGTCGATGAGGTCTTCCAGAGATTGTTGAGTGGCTGTCTCGTCTTTAGATAACATCAGGCCCAGTACCAGCACCTGATCAAAGCCATCCACGGCTTGCTGAGCCGTGAGTGGTATCCGGATTCCCATGCCATTTGACACCGCTTTATCAAAATTCGCGGTCCAGTCAAAATCATCACCGAATACCAGTTTGTTGTCTGCCGTTACAAAGCTGCCGGTACCGTCCATCGGATCGGGTCCGAGGATGAGGGAATCCGGAATGGAATTTCCGGTGTACTCTCCCACTTTCAGCCCGCCATTAAAAAGCATGAATACAAAATGGTCTGGTAATACTTCCGTCCTCGGCGCCTGGGATGATCCCGTGCTTTTGGTCAGATCAACTGTTGGAAAGACCAGGGCAGCAGCGTCCGGTACGGCAGAAAGATCTGCTGACCAGTTCGTAGGTTTTGTCTGGAGCGCGACCCAAGCGGCGCGGTTGGCGCCAAAGGAAGTCACCATCGTAGTCCAGGCATTTTTTTTCTGGTCTTCTGCGGTTGCCCCGCCCGCTTTGATGGCCCCGAACAAAGCCGTCCAGTAATTTTCACCAGCCGTTACTTCACCGGTAGTCAATGTTTTTTCGTGAGATATGACGGCTATATCGTCGGGATATACCCGGATCCAGAGCTCGGATGGAGTCGCCGGATTATTTCTTTGAACGTCCACGATTTCCCGTTGATTGACCCGGGTAGGCGCCGCATTGTTTCCGGTTATATTAAAACGGGTTTCCAGTCTCACGGGAAGCAATGCAAAAGGGATTTGATCAGAAAGTTGTTCGACCAGTACTTGGGGTCCTGCCTGTCCATAGAGCCCGGCGATTCCTTGTTGCAGAATTTTTTTAGTATCGGTGAGTTGGCTGCGGCTGCTGGACAAAGAAGCCTGCAGGGTGCTAATCTGTTCAGAAAGATCATTGCTGCTTCCTGGCTGTGCACCAGCGGATTGTTTTAGCTGCGCTTGTTTTTGCTGCAACTGTAAACTCGTTGCATAGAGCTGTTGAGCCACCTTGTCCCGCTGGTTGCGCAGCGCCTCGACCGATTGTAGTTGTTCTTTCCAGGTAGCCATGACAGTATATTAAGATGGGTTTTGCTTTAAGGTATCCAGCATTTCCTGCGCGTAGACGGCTACCATGCTGGGTTTTCGAAAAAGGATGGCCGCCATATTTCCGGAGTCCTGTCCCCAGATATAGGGACCTGGATATTTGCCCACCGGAGGCGCCGGCACGGTCGTAGCGGTAATCATCGCAATATTGGGATCGCTGTAGTTGTTCCAGGCCAGATCAGCCCACGTAGTCGGGCCGGCCTCCGGTCCTGTGTCTGGCGTATAGGTGATTTCCATTCCGAACCGGGGTTCCCCGGGTATTTCCTGAATAATAAAATACCAACCCAGGTGATCGGTAAACCCGTCTGATAAATCTGTACCGCGCGCCTGATCGATGGTGAGTTCAAATCCAAAAAACTTAATATCGGGCGCTGCGTCTGCTTTATAGAGTGGAAATTTTATTTCTTGGGGAAAGGTGACATCGGTCAGCGACAGATCGATCATGGTCGCATATCCATCCGTGCCTTTAATAGCCTTTTGAGCGAAGATGAGCGTGTTGGGATATCGTTTTAATAATTCACCGCGGATGACAAGAACTGCCTGAGGCGAGATGGAGCCCACCGGCGCCCTGTTGTTGTGGCTTCCGAGTACGGAATGAAAGCCCCAGGTATCGATGGGCTTGATATCCTTATAGTTTTCGGTTTGTGCAGCTTCACTCAAAGTGGAGGAAGGTTCGATAATACCCTTGACGTCCCAGAACTGCCGGAAATAACTTCCCCTTTCGTCTGTCGGATATTCATTCCATAAGAGCTCTCTACCCATTTCATGGTTCAGACCCACCATATAGGATTCAATAAATTTCGGATTCGTTTCCACCAGAGAAATGGAATTGTTCGGAACCAACTTGATATTGGGCATCAACAGATCCTGAGAAATGGCATTGAGGTAGGCATACATCGGATCTTCGATATCGGGATAGGCCATCGCAGGGAAAATCTTATCGGGTTCGGTAAGGGAAATATATCCCGGAAACCGGATTTGATACTGGAGCCGCTTTGGAAATGCATTGTGCGGATGTATGGCTTGACTGACTTTGTCATAGGCATTGGCCAGATCCAGTGGAACCGGCGCTGTGACGGGAACCACGAGTGCCATTCGCTTATAGAGATCCGGAAGCGCCAGCCGGAAGTTAGCGGCTTCTACGCTGTCTGCTCCCGCGACCGTCGGAGTCGGGGCCGGTGTGGTTGTGTCCGTGCTGAGTTGCAGGCTGAAAGTCGGTTGCGCGGGTATGCTGGCAATACTTTTTAATTCTGCGGCGGAATCACTGAGGTTGGTTGAAGCCGTCATATTGGTTTCTAATTTACTGGCGTAAACATAACCTCCGATCGCCGCTGCCGCCAGGGCCGCAAATAAGAGGTAGTCACCCGTAATAACGGCGAGCGCAATAAAAATGATCAGCAAGATGATCAGCACCCATTTTGCATGATCGATTAAAAAACGCAACCAGGTCGGCAAATTGGGTGAACTGATTTCACCCGCGATCTGTGTTGTATTGGGCAATCCAGCCGCTACGGTTGGTTTGGACCCGAAGCCGAGGGTATTGTTGTTGAGGGCGGTGACCAGGTTGTTGAAAGAATAATTGCCGCCGGTATTCAATTTACTGGTGAACGGGCCTTTGGGACGCAAGAGTCTGCGAAAAGCCCCTGAGTAAAGCGATACAGGGACGCCGCTCATCCGGATCTGCTGGTAAACGGTGGTCGGACTTCCGAGCACTCTGGACAAAACAGGGTTACTCACGGCCATGAACACCTGCTGCGGCAAACGGCTCATGGTTTTCACCGTGAGCTGCAGGGCAACCTTCATCATAAAGACGCCGGATTTGATGATCTTATTGGCTTGTACGATCGTAGCCACCTGTGCCCAGGCTTTTGGCAGAAAACGGGATTGGTTGGACTGAACGACTTTCGTACCGAATCCTGCTGCCACCCGTGTGCGCGGATCCCGGTTCAGGTCATCCACCCAATAGTCTTTGGTTATATCCAGCGAAACCACATCCGTAGCACTTTGTTTGGCGTGATTGCTGCCGTAAATCGGCACGGAAATAACGGGATCACCAGAACTGCTGGTCCCAATAATGGTAATGGGCAGGTTCGCGATTTTTTGTAGTTCCACCTGGTAATCGTTTGCAGTAACCGGATCGGGAAACTTTGTGGAAACGGTATCCGGGGACTTCAAAGCTCCCTCCAGTCCGATGATCGGTGGCGAGGTTCCTGGAATTTCCGCGGTGGGATCTTCTGCCTTCACAAATCCCGGGCGAGAACAATCCATATCCCGGATACCGACACGGGGATCCATCGGTTGGGGTTTGAGCAGTTTAACCAGCGATTCGAAATCTTCGTTTTCCCCTGTCGTAAAACTCCACTCGAAATAAACCGGCATCATGCCTTTGGCGCCTCCACTGTCCCAGGAAGGCATTTGCGCCGGGGTTTTAGAAGTATCCTGCGAGAGGCCGGCGAGCCTTCCGGTTTCAAAAGCGGGTACCAGAAAAGCAGTATAGGGAGTTTTGGGATCGAGTTTTCTCGGACATATCAAACGACTGTACAGCTGATCGGGATCTGCATTCATGGTCTGGTTCAAGGACAATAAAAACTTTACATAATCGGTCATTTCGCTGTCCGGGATATTGGCATTGCTGTGCATATGCGCCCAAAGCCAGCTTTCAGATATCGGAGGAAAAACATCTTTTGTTTTCAGCTGAATACTCGCCAGCGGCGCGCGGGTCTGCGTGCGTTCATATTCACCCGTTTTTAGAACCAGTAGCAAGAGCCAGGGACGCAGTTTATTTTTATCAGTCGGTCCTGTACCGCCTACAGGTGCCGCGGGAGTATACCGCCAGGTAAAGTCTTCGTCATAGAATTCAACAAAAGCCAGGTAGTTGGGTTCAAAATTTGTAATGCCGTTGAGCGGTTCGGTGCGAACGATCATGTTTTGGTTTACCCCAATGATGTCACCGGGTCCGATCAGCAGAAAATTTTTTGACTGGGCATTGCCGTTCAAGGTCACGCCCAAAGAAAGTTCAGCGCGTTCCAGTTGGGGGTCTGTACCCGCACCCAGATCATCGGTGTTGGTGATGTTGGCCGAGATCCCCCGCCTTGACCAGGAGTGAAACTGATAGCGCGCTATTTCAATCGTGTCGGCCATTTAATTTGGATTGAGTTCATGATCTAAAACGATTTGTACCTGTCCTCTTAACGCGGGTTGATTTGTCAGAAGGGTATTGAGCTGGTCCTGCACCGCTGAATAACTTTCTGCCACCTGGCTGCCACTATAGAGTTTCATATCGGTGGTATTGGCAATGGCGTATTTGGTGGCTACGACCGAAACCGGATCGGGCGCATTGGAAGAAACCCGGTTGAGGGTATGGGATAACGATGATTTGGATACCGCCGAGGATTGCAAATTGGATTTAAAATAATTTTTAGCGTAGCGGTAGGATCCGACGAACCGAAGAATATTTTTTTCCTGACCCAGGTAGCTGAGTTTATAATCCACGTCTTCACTGATGGCGGCACTGGTGAGCAGATTGGAAGTACTCGTGATGGAAAACCCGCTGGTCATGGTATCATAGGAATGCTGGGATAATTTTTGATCGTCCGTCAGATCAAAGAAATTGGCTGCTGCGAACTGGTCTGTAGCGGGAATGGTCGAGATCCCTGGATCGCTGGCCGCAATATCAAAGTGATGCGCATCCTGGGGCAGGTCGTTTCCAAAACGGGTGATGTCGATTCCGAGCGGAACTATTCTTTCACTGAAGGTGAGGGTACCAAAGGGATGAATCACTGGGTCTGTAGTCCCCGGATCGATGGATTTGATGCTGACATGCTGCGAATTATTATCCGGCAGGATGACCCGCCAGTTCCGGTTGTCGGCAATGGCCGCCGTGAGCAAACCAATAATATCTATTTTATTTTGTGACTGGCCCGGACCAGGGTCCCCCCAGCCGTGACTGAAGCTGACCGAAATTGTGATGATATAAGTATAACTCGCGTCCCCGTGGACATACCAGGGAGCAGGGCCGGTAAGTTGCCCATTGACACTAATACCCATGATGACGGAATCGCCAGACCTCAGTTGGAGGGTAACATTGATGCCCGCCGCAAATTTGAATGGGTCGAATTGGAAGAGGACATCAAATCCCAATTGCCCATAAATATTTAAAGCCCCAACGCCAGCATAGAGTTGCGCGTTGGCGCCAAACTGAACGGAGTTCGATGTCACGGCAAAATAGCAGGTGACGCTGAGTTGTATGAAATCGTTGTTCAATAAACTGATGCCCAGTCGGGCCATGTTCTGCAGATCCGGCGGAGCATCTTTGAAAGCCGGATTAAAACCACCCACACTCAATATAAAATAAGGATTGTCGCCCCAGCAAAGTCTAAATGCCATATCACCGGTCAGGGTAAAGACCAGCAGGTTTGAATCATAAAGACTGGCATTAAACAAAATCAGTTGGTTATCAAAATCGATGAGTCCGAGAAAATTTACCTGAATCCGAAGCAGCGGAACATCTTCGGAAGGTATCAGGGCTTTGAGTACACCGAGTATGGCAATCTTCGGATCTGGAATTTCAATCAGGATACCCAGTTCCAGGGTGATGATGGCTGCCCAGCCCAGTTCCCCCATGGGTCCGACAATAAAATGCCCCTGGTAGGCCGGGAAAATTTGTTCCAGGTCGCTGACAATCTTATCAATATTGGCGATGATGTCTTGCGGAAAAAGAATGCTCTTGATGGCGTTTGTTTTTACCCCTTCCTTGAGCGCATCCACATTCATGGTTCGGTTCAGGCCCAGGAGTCCACCGACTCCATTTAACGTGAATCCGAATCCCAGCTGAATGGGAATAAAGTCAGCGGTGATGAGGATGAGCAAAGAAAAGCCAGGACTGCCGTCGGGCATTTTGGTATTGATGATACCCACGGCTTTGAGGCTGAATAGATCCGTAAACTCCAGTTCCAGCGCACCAAAATATTCTCCTTTGTCGGGGTTGAAATACAAAAATCCGCCGCCGGTAATCAGTCCGGTGTCGATAGTAAGTCCGACACCATCCGGCGGTTTGAATCCTAAATCGAGTTGCAAGGGTCCGAGGTTACCGCTGTTGTTGGCAGGGAAGGATAGGGTCGCTGTGATGCCGATACCCTGTACTACGGCGGTCATGGGTCCCAAGGAACCCTTTAAGTCTACTCCCAATTCCAGTGGTATGGTTCCACCTTTGAAAGTGATGTCGATGGACAGTCCTTCCAGGGAAATCACACCCAGGTCAATATGCAAAGGCAGGTTAAATTCAAAAGAAGAGCTGCCCTGGATGTAGACACCTCCACTTCCCGACCAGCCTATCGTTAGATCAAAATCTGCATCCAAACTGGAAGGAATGAATTGGGCTAAAAAGCCATCTGTTCCCAAACCTTCCAGGTGGAAGTGAATACCATTTAATCCAAATTCTATCAAGGGGGATAATCCCTTACCGGAACCATCGACCCCAAAGGAAAAATTAAAGGCCTTCATGTCCAGGGTGGCACCCAAAGGCAATGAAAGTAATGGGATCACAGATCCATCAACGTGTTGATACTGGGTTCGCAAAACCATCCGACCACTGGTACCACTGCCGAGGGAACCTGTTCCGATGACCGATGATAAAATTTGGAGCGGCTGACCCGGCCTAAAAGTGACAACAGATCCGGCACTAAGGTTTTCCGTGGTGTCAAAAGCCAGGCTAAACCCATCTCTTAAAGGGAAATTCACATCCGTGGTTCCTATTATGAAAGGTGAAAAAGCGAATCCGCCGTCCGCACCTCCCGAAACAGTCGGTCTAAGACCCAGAAAAGAAACGCCCGCATGTAAAGGATCAAAACCAAAACCCCTTTTTAAAATAGATACTAGTTGAGGCATGGGCGTCGTAGCTGCAAGCGGAAAAGGATGCCCAGCCAGGCGCTCTTCCACCGTCTGGGAGAGCGGTGTGAGCTTACCTATCCCGCCGAGTGCATTGAGAAAAAAACCATAAAATGTCAGCAGTTTTCCCGGATCAAACTGGGGCGTTCCCCAGCTGAAAAATTGCGCAATTTGTTTTTGGGGGTCTGACAGCAACGGGACGATCTGATCCAGGGAAACAACATGCCGGATATGGGCTGTCTGGTAATTGACGGGGTCGGCGTTGTAAGGATCAAAATGAATTACTCCGGTCAAGGAAAAAAAAGTCATTACCGGAGATGCATTCTGGCGTAGTTCTTCAATTAAGAGAAAATCCAGTAATCTCCGGGGCAGTTGCTGGCGGATCTGCGTTCTGTTTAAATAATCAGCAGATGCCGTTGATGCGAGGCCATTGGTAAACGTATTGAAATCCGAGAAAAACCCCTGGACAGTGGTCAGTACATCTGCGGACATGCTCAGCGTTACACCCGAACTGCTGCCTTCAAATTTACCCGCAGCGCGGAGGTCAGTTATTTTTTCAATCAGCGGAATAATATTCAAGCTGGTTAGGCCGATATCTTCGACGCCGGGGGGAAGTTCCCATCCAAGATAATTCAGGAATTTTTCCGCATTTTTTGGACTGGCCAGGGCCGAGGTCAAGGGTTCCAGTGCGCTGCCAATACCGGATGCTATGGATTCCAAACTGTTCATACCAATGGTCTTGTTATTTTGCTGTTGAAAGTTGCTTCCCGTCCGCAAAATGGTAAGAGGGCTCGGCTCGTAATATTTTAAAGTTCCGGGGATCGATATTCAATCCACTTAAAAATTTATCCGATTTGTAAATATCAAATCCAATATTTTTTGACGCGGCATGCGGAAAGGGTGGAAAGGGCAGAATCCGGCAGTCTATAACCTGCGGTGGCGCCCCCTGCAGTGCTTTGACTTTATCCGTCGCTTTATTATTCCAAAGCGAAAATATATCTGTTGTTGAAGCAATCACACTGGGGTCAACCCCCAGGTGTTCACCCCACAGTCGCCCCCGAAATTCCTGGATTTGTGCCTTGGAATCTTCAAACATGACGACGTTTACTTCGGAGTTGTCTTCGTTTGACAGGGAAAAAACATCGATATTGGCCGAACCCACCGTAGCCCAGATGTCATCGATGATCGCCACTTTTGAATGCAGGTAGTTGTTGATGATCGTTGGTTTTGAGGGAGTACCATAGTTTTCATGGGTCCACAAGGAATAGGCACCAATGCGCTTATCAAACTCAGCTGGAGATAAGCCTTCGAGAATATCTTCCAGTCGGTTTTGCTGGCGACCTTCGCAGAAAAAATCAATTAAGGTTCCCAGTATGGGTATTGTTCCTCCTGCTCCACTGGCATAAAATGGTATGTCCGGCCAATTATTTAGAACCAGGATCAGTACTAATCCGCTCACGTCATGCATACGTTGTATTAATGCCTGGGTAATTTGATCTTCTACGAAATACTGGTTCTCGATATAAATAAAATTTTTCGCCTGAGCGATTGCCCCGAGATAAGCCTGTATTATTTCGGCTTTACCATCAATTAAATCTGCATTTGTTTTATCAACTGTGGTCGGATCGCTGAACCGGTTTTTACAGAGTGACCTCACAACCTGCAATTTTACGCCCGAGGGGTCCGGGGGAGGCGCCGGGTCCGGAATGGCACCGGGGTCCGAAGGATTTGGCCTGGCCTCATTCCAATGCAGCAGTATGGCCCGGTCAATATCTGCAACGGCCGGACCACGCACCAACAGACTGATATCGTGTATCGGCAGGTGGCAAGTGCCATCGCTCCCTCTAACCATTTCATCAATGGCATGGGTGCGTTTAGGTGGACCCGTCGCCGGGAATTGCGTCATGTCATAATATTCCTGAACCAACGGTGAACCAATGATAAAAGCTTGATCATCGATCACCGCAAGCTTGGCATGGGTCGGACGGTCCATCGCAAATCCGCGGACATTGACCAGGTTTCGAGGAGGCGGCCCTTTGGAATTGTCCAAAAAATAATTGGCCACATCTTCCGTATTATCTGGAAGCACCAAGGCCAGGAGGATATTCAAAAAATACTCATAAAAATCTTTGAATGATTCAATCGGACGTCCCCAGAGGGCAGAGTGATGCATTACGACGGACACATTCACACCCCGCGCGCAGGCATCTGCCATTTCACTTTCTAGTAGCACCTGCAATGTCGGGGAGTTCAAAACAGGCGGTGTTAAGAATTTCGTGATAACGTTGGGATCTACCTTACTCGGATCATTCTGGTAAGTGGAGATGTCAAATCCAAATTGCTGAAGATGGATTGTCTTGGTAGCTGCATGCACACAATCGGTCAATCTAGACCAGGCCGATTCGTTGTCAATCAGGAATTCAATCTGATTTCCGGTGCTTATGTAATTTGCCTGACCGAACACCTGAACGCCTGCCGGTGATACGCTAAAGTTTAATATGACATTGACACTGGTGTCGCTGTCTTTGACATCCTGTTCGCCCAACAATAATAAGCCGCTGTAAACGCGAACTCGAATGGTAGCCAGCGGTATCAGAGATGTATATGGACAATTATAAAATCCGGATCCGTCCGTCTGCGTGGTTCCGAGTTGTACATCGCCATGGAGACCACCCAGATCCAAAGCCTGTATGGTTAGCCCTGGTATGCCGGTACCGGTTTCATCAACGACCTTTCCTGTTACGAATGTGCTCATAGTATGGCGATTAAAATGATCAGAACCATCTCATGCGCTGGCTAAAAAATCAGACCTTCTTTAAATTCGGGGTAACTAGAATCGGGGGATTGGCAAAAAAACGATCGAAGAGTGCTTACGTCTACAAATATCTCTGTTGGTCCTTTAACTATTTTAAAGTTAAATCTTTTGCGCGTAAGAAAAATATTTTTTTTCAATCATTTCAATGAATTGTAAAGCCCTGCCTTTCGGTACTGCGTGGGTGCAGTGTGGATTCAATTAGGTAATTCATTAAAGGGGAACTTAAATTCAGTTTATTTTTTAACGACCAGTTTGAAATTCTGCAATCGTTCTTTTTATATTAAGAATTCTCTTGCTATGCCATTCAGAGGTCTCAGGATCCGAAATTTTCGCGGGGCAAGGGCTACATATTTATTTTAATTCAATGTCTAGTATGGCTTGTCCCTTTTCTGCTAAAAAGCCTTTAATAAGGTCGATGTAAAGTCTCGTTCCATTCTCCGAATTGGTAAAGATTATAATACCCTTGCCAGATTTGGGTAAAAGAAAACAAATGGAGTGAGCGCCCGGATCATCACCACCATGGGAGATGGCATACTCATCATTGCCAAGCGGATCATAAATAAACCAGCCCAAGCCAATGTAACGCCCTTCTTTCGTTTTGGTATTATTACTTACCATTTGTTTGGCAATCTCTTCTGATATTCCTTCGTGATTCATTACTGATATCATGAATTTCCCATAGTCAGCTATAGTCGTTTTAAGTTGGTCGGCGCCATTCGATGTTTTGTTTTTTTCGATTGGCAGCGGATTTCCGTTAATATCGTGCGGAATAGCAAACCGGGCTTCGTCCATACTGGAATCCCATGTCAAATGGCTGTCAGTCATGCCCAGGGGTTTAAAGACAAGTTCGCTTGCCAGCTCGCTCAGCGGCTTATGAAACTTGGCCTCCAACGCCCGAGTTAAATATTCAAATCCCTCACCGGAGTACTGGAACTTAATTCCGGGATCAAACTGAAAAGCTAGTTTTTTATCATTGAGTTCCCAGCGCCAGTTAGGGAATCCGCTTTGCTGGGTAAGTATATGCCTTGTGGTTAACAATTTACTTCTCGGATCATTTTTTACATCCGGGTCTGTCCAGTATTTATAAAGAGGTTCATCCAGGCTCCATTTACCTTCGCTCACCAGTCTTAGAGTGATCATGGTGGTAACCGTTTTGGTTAACGAGGCAACATTGAAGATAGAATTGTAAGCGGCCGGCCGACCTTTATCCAGTTCACCATATACCTTTATCTGTTGCAATTTACCATGGTTGATCAGGCCAACCGCCAGTGCTGGTACTTTGTATTGCCTCATCCAGGCTTCAACGCTGCCTACATCTTCGAGGTTCGGTGCTCCCACTTCTGTATCCTGGTGGTCATAACTCAGGCTTCGAATCAATCTCCATTCACCGTTTTCCAGTTTCCATACATTGCTGAATTTTGCACGGCTGGTGAAGTACAAAGGTTTACCAGACTCTAATGCATAGAAGCGGTGAATACCTGTTTCTATGGCACCATACAATACCCCGTTCTTTTCAAGCGGGTAAACCTGCATGCTGCCCGGTTCCAATACCCTACTTGCTTTATAATTCAAGCTGCAAACATTGTTTTTTACACTATTGATAAAGGCGGCCTTGCTCAGCATCATCCCTGCCTGGTCATGATAGAATTCAAAATTATCACTGACCAGTGTATCAAACACCGGAATATTGCAGGTATTGAAACCGACGTCGAATAAAAGACTGTCCTGCTTCTTTAAGGTTTGATATATAGATGAGGAGGTGCTTACCTGGGCTTGGGAAGTATGGCTGGTGAAAATTGAGATTATCGTCAGGGCGGCCCAAACAATTTTATCTAATGGGATAAAATTAATTTTACTTACGGATTTCTTAACTGGGATAGTGGATACTTTCATGTTTGAATAAGAATGTGTCAATATATTTAATTTTAGTTACTTGAGATGTGAGTGAGCCAACATCAATGCCAATGAACATTGATCTGATAGTCAAGGATATAATAAGGTCATGTCATTTACAAGTGTGCGTTTACGTTGAACCATTGTCCGAAAACGTTACATCGAATGTATTGGAATGAGTAAGGATCCTGACAAGTGTTTACCAAATCTGTCACTGATGTCTAGCAAACCCACTAGAATCGCGGGTAATTACTTTTTATATGGGAAAGTAGTCGCATACCGTATAGCTCACCTTACAACCGTTTAAACATTGTTGATATTAGGATACCACGTCTTATGGTTTTTACGTATCGGATAGGAGCAACCAGAGCTGTTTCCGGAATTCTCTCCGTTGAATTTCTTATCGATACTTCTCTTTTAAGGGATCGATACATACGCCCTTTATTTTGACTTATGGTCATTTGAGTAACCAGATGGTGGTCACATATAGGACGGTACAACCCCAAGGATAAAGCGTAAGAATGGTGATTTGCTCATTCTGTCCTGCAAATTTTCATTCAAAATCATTCAATTACTCATTCAAACACAAATAAAATCCAGAAATGAATACTTTCATATAATAATATGTTCGTCGATATGTGTAAGCATATTTTCGCCAAGTTGCTTTTCTCTCTGGTACTGACCTTATGTGCTGTTTGTAAGGTGAGAAGTCAGCTACAGAATCTTGGATTTGAACACTTTACCATGGAGCAGGGGATTTCTGGAAATTTCATTGGGAATATAATGGTCGATCGCAAGGGATACATTTGGTCCACTTCAACGAATGGACTCAACCGTTTTGATGGATATCATTTCTCCACCTATAAGTTCGACCTGAAGGATGCTCATTCCATAAACCAGGACCTCACTTTTTCATTATTCGAAGACAGTCAAGGATTTATCTGGGTAGGAACCGCCGAAGGCGGAATTAGTCAATTTGACCGAACCCTGGGCAAGTTTAACAACTACAAAGCTTCACAACCAGCTCACCGGTTTGAACCCGTCCTCCGGTCAGTATCCGCAATAAATGAAGACCGGGAAGGATTTTTATGGGTAGGTTCCCATTCCGGTGAGCTCAGGCGATTCAATAAGAAAACCGGTCAGTTTTCTGATGCGGATTTTGATCTGGGCTACCGGGCAAAACGGGATGACTTGAGGGGATTTGACCGCATACGCTGCATATACAAAGACTCGCAAAATGATTTGTGGATAGGCAATAGATCTGGCATTCATAAGCTGATTATCACAACAGGTCTACATGGCAAACCCGACGATTTCCGGTTCCTTCATTATTTGCATAATCCAGACGACCCCAATTCATTGGCGGGAAATGAAGTTTACTCCATATTTGAAGACCACGAAGGAGCATTTTGGATTCTTACCGACAGTGCTTTAAACAGGATGGATAAAAAAACGGGGCGTTTTGTTCCTTTCCCCCATGTGTCTTCTGACCCAACGTCCTTTGACGGCAGTGGTTTCTCTGGAAGTATTGTAGAAGATGCGGATGGCTATATTTGGATATCTACAATAAATGGAGTTGACCGTTTGGATAAGCAACGGAAAACGTTTGAGCATTTCCGGCATATGGCGGATGATCCCGAAAGTATCACGAGCAGCGCCGATCAAATGGCCGTCGACAAAGCTGGAAACATTTGGATTGGATGTTATAATGGGATCGATAGAATGGATATCCACCAGACTAGGATAACTTGGTTCAAACATAGTTCGAATAATAAATATTCTCTTTGCAGCAATGCTGTATACGGAATCTATGAGGACAAAATGGGCAATCTATGGTTTTCAACGGATTCGGGATTGGATGCCTTGAATAAAAAAAACGGCCAATTTACCCACTATCAGCATGATCCTCATAAAACTTCAAGTCTAAGCGATAACCTTATCATCTCCGTGGTTGAAGACAATGAAGGGAAAATATGGATTTTAGGTTGTAATGGCACACTCGACCAAATGGATCCTAAGACGGGCCTGTTTAATCAATATATCGGGGAACGAGGTCGGTACAAGAGCGTTGAAAGGCTGTTTTATATTCGCTTGTTTATAGATCACGAGGGTGTGATATGGATTGGAACGGCCAGTAACGGAATTATTTCATTTTCTTACAAAACCAATAAATTCAGACATTTCGCACACAATCCCTTAGACCCAGATGGAATAAGCGACTATCAGACAAACTCTATATGCGAAGACAAGGAAGGACAGATTTGGATAGGTCACGGTAGTG
This sequence comes from Bacteroidota bacterium, assembly GCA_013289175.1. Classification (GTDB taxonomy): domain Bacteria; phylum Bacteroidota; class Bacteroidia; order Chitinophagales; family Chitinophagaceae; genus Puia. The sequence goes on along the minus strand of JABDAN010000054.1, from coordinate 4,369 downwards.
TGGCTACCGATAGGCTAAATCCAAGCACGGGAAAAATCAAACATTATCAATATCATTTTAATGATTCAACGGGTATCAGCTCCAATGTAGTAAATACGATCTTGAAAGATAGCCATGGGAATCTGTGGTTTGGAACATTGGGGGGTGGATTATGCAGATATCACGACTCTACGGATACCTTTACTACCTATACAGAAAAAGACGGGTTGTTGGATAATTCCATCAACTCTATATTGGAAGATAACTCGGGCAATCTCTGGCTAGGTACCAGTATGGGAATATGTCGGTTTTCCCCAACTACAGAAACATTTACCAATTTTGATTATCTGAATAGCTCCAAATCAAACAAAGAAAGAAGGCTTTATTTTCGGAGTAAGGATGGCATGATGTTTTTCAATGGAGGAGACGGAGGTGTCCGGGCTTTTAATCCCGATAAAGTGGTCCCAAATCTCTATATTCCCCCCATCGTCCTTACAGATTTTGCATTGTTCAACCAAGCAATACCCGGGCAAAATGAAGCCAAAACCATTGAGCTAGAACACGACCAGAATTTCTTTTCATTTGAATTTGCTGCATTAAATTTTACAAACGCGCAAGACAATAAATATACTTATAAACTGGACGGGGTAGATAAAAATTGGGTTTTCAGCAACACCAGGCGGATTGCAAACTATACCTCCATTTCTCCCGGAACCTATATATTCCATGTAAAGGGCTCCAACAATGAAAACCTGTGGAATAATGAGGGGGCTACTATGAAAATCATCATACATCCACCCTGGTGGAAAACCTCGTGGGCATATATACTTTATACCTTAATCTTCCTTACTGGACTGTATTCGATTGCAAGTCTGCAGAGGAAAAAATTAATAGGAAAAGAACGTGGTTTAAGAAAAATGAAAGAATTGGAAATGCAGGCTCTCCGGGCACAAATGAACCCTCATTTTATTTTCAATTGTCTTAGTTCCATTAACCATTTCGTATTAAAAAATGAAACGGAGGCTGCTTCTGATTATCTCACTAAATTTTCGAGATTAATTAGAACCGTATTAAATAATTCAAAAAAGCCGATGATTCCCTTAGAAGATGAACTGGAAATGATCCAGTTGTATTTAGAAATGGAAAAGTTGCGTTTTAAGGATGCTTTTACTTTTTGCATTCGAGTGGATAAGAAAGTTGATGCCGCATCAATTTTTATACCTCCTTTACTCTTTCAACCTTTTATCGAAAATTCAATTTGGCATGGTTTGATGCATAGACCAGATCCTGGAAAGCTCGACGTCTATCTCAATGTGGAAAATAACATTTTATTGTGCACTATTGAAGACAACGGGGTTGGACGTTCTTATGCACGGGCAATAGCGAGCAAATCTGTAGAGAAGCAAAAATCCATGGGGATAGAAATTACTAGACAGCGGTTGGCGCTTATAAATGGGAAAAACGGTGTTTTTCAAAACGATTTTGTTATAGAAGATTTACATGATGGTACTGGGCACCCAACCGGTACAAAAGTTTTAATGAGAATAAAGTACATGGAAATGACAGGTGAACTAGTTTAACGTATAAAAATATCTTTTTATGCTAAAAACAATTATTGTAGATGACGAACCGTATTGTTGTGAATCATTAAATACTTTACTTGAACGATATTGTCCGGAAGTTAAAATTGCGGCCATTTGCAATTCGGGAAAGGCGGCTTTGACAGAAATACCAATACAAAACCCAAATTTGGTATTCCTTGACATTGAAATGCCGTATATGAACGGATTTGAACTCATTGAAAGACTTCCACTAATTAATTTTGATCTGGTCTTCACGACAAGCTATGACCAATATGCAATTAAGGCCATAAAATTTAGTGCTTTGGATTATTTGTTGAAACCTATTGATCGGGAAGAATTGAAAAAAACTGTGGCAAAAGTTGTTCAAAAACAACAACCACCATTGCCCCAACAGCTGGAGATATTATTGCAAAAACTGCATCAGCCGGCATATAACAATCAGAAAATTGCTATTCCGACGATGGAAGGCCTTCAGATGATACAGATTGATTCTATAATCTTCTGCGCTTCAGACAGTAACTATACGAATTTGTATCTAAAGAATAGTCAAAAAATTACTGCATCTCGCACTCTTAAAGAAATAGAGGAATTACTCGAGGGTCGTTCCTTTATTCGTGTTCATAATTCTTACCTGGTAAACCTCAATGAAATTCACAAATATGTCAAAGGTGAAGGAGGATACTTAATCATGAGTGACGAAACCTGTGTTGACATCTCCCGTAGCAGGAAAGAAATGTTGTTGAAAAGGCTCCAGCCTAACCGTTTCTAATTCCCAAATTCTCAATTAGGATGACTTGTTTAGTCCGCTTCTGGCAGATTGCTCAATCTGTCTAGGTAAGACCTGCTTGTCGGATTAGATTTGTTTCAGATCAGCGAGCAAACTAATTCATCATCAATAAATTTAAAAAAATGAAAAAGTCAACATTTCTTTCACTTACGACAACATGTTTCTTACTTGTTTTTTTTATTAATTGCGAGGCCCAAATAGTAATGAATTCAAACGGGGATCTTTCTGAAAATAAATTGGCCCTCTTGTCAGCACCTGCCAGCAGGACCAATGAAGACGTGAATTCAAAAGCAAAAAATAATTTCACTAAAACATATCAGCAGGCAACCGCCATAGAATGGTCGGCCTTACAGGATAACACCTGGGTATGCAGGTTTAACATGCACAATATTTCTTCTAAGGCATTTTACAACAGCAAAGGACAATGGTTGGGTACGGTTTCAGGTTATGATGGTAGTAAATTAAATAATACCACTAGAGATATGGTCAAGAAAGTATTTTATGATTACAAAATCGTTTTTGTAAATCAAGTGAATTTAGCTCCAGACAAAATCATCTATATCGTGGAAATACAGGATGAAAAATATATAAAGAAAATTCGGATTGCTGACGATGAAGATGAAATGGAAGTTATCCAGGAAATCGAGTTATACTAAAACTTATCACCTGCACGTTTCGGGTGGTTATAATCAATAACGGGGCCTTTTTCTAAAGGCCCTTTTGCGATACAGTTACCTCACCTTGAAGAGACCCAACCAATTAAACTTAACTATGGAAAATTATTTATTACCCATCCATTTGCTCATCGCCGATGACCATCAATTGTTTATAGATGGTTTGTCAAAAATTTTGGAAATTGAAAAAATCATAGGGGAGATTTATTCCGTCAACAACGGCAAAGAGGTTTTGGAGACCATCGATCTTCATCCCATCGACTGTATTATTATGAATATCAATATGCCGGTAATGAATGGCCTGGAGGTCACCAAACGGGTAAAGGCAAACAACCCAGAACTTAAAATCATTGTATTCAGTATGCAGTGTGACGTATCCATTGTAAGTAAAATGCTGAAAGCGGGGGCTGATGGATTTATTAACAAGGATACGGGAAAGGATGAGCTCTTATCCGCTATAAATAAAGTAATGAGGAATGACAAGTATATCAGCCCCGCCATATCCCGGAATTTGTTTACCTTCTTTTCGGAAAAAAAGAATGTTGGTTCAGAAGATGAAAAACACCTTACTGCCCGGGAACTGGAAATCATCAAACGGATTGCTGACGGCTTTACCAGTCAGGAAATAGCGGCCAAACTTTTCCTAAGCACTATGACTGTCGATACACACAGAAAAAACATGATCGCCAAACTCCAGTTAAAAAATACAGCCACCCTGGTGAAATATGCCTTTGAGCATCACTTATTGTAAGACCCCGAGAAATCAATCACAATCGCGCTTGATTTCAATATCCACATTGATACTCCGGATGTTGATGGCTCTTACCTTCAATACCGACCAGTCGACGCATTTCAACAATTCTTTTCCCAAGTTGTCACATTCTTTTGAATGGCCAGATTGTCCTTTGCCGGCAGGCTTCAAATTTGGATCCAGGACATAAGACATGCCGCCCACAAGAATGCCGTCTGCATAACCCCATAGCTGAATTGTTTTGTCTGCATTTCCAACTACATCGGCCGCAGAAAAATCAGCTCCAGGGATCAATTTCATTTGGACATGGCGGCTCTCTCCTGCCTGCAGGGGAAAGGCAGACCCCCCGCGACTGGTGAAATTTATTTTCCATCCGCGTTTGACCAAAAAGTCCGGAAGTTGTGTACGAACTTCCATGGATGACTGAATGCTGTTTGGATTTTTAAGCTGAAAAGTCAACTGGTTAAAATCATCTGTCAGTCCGGAAGTGCCGCTGCCAGCTATGGGATAGACATTACGCTGTCCAATGTTGTTGTCGTTGGGAACAAGTCTCCATTCCGGGATTGAATCGCCAGACCCGATATTGTCTGCATTG
>JABDAN010000053.1 GCA_013289175.1 Bacteroidota bacterium | reverse complement strand
CCCTACGGCACCGGTTTGCACTGTATTCCAGCTGATTTTTTCTCTGTCCAGAAAAATATGACCCAGTTCGTCCAAATCCGCGTCTTCACTGCCCATATAAAATACCGGGACAAAATGATTTCCGGGATATTGATCCGTTAATGTTGCCGCCAATTTGATAACGTGCAAGATCTTGTAAATGAAATAAAGGTTACCAGTAAAAATCGCCGGCTGGTGGGCGGTGGTAATTGTGAATGTTTTTTTATCAGAAAGCCTTTCAAAGTTTTTGCTGAGCGCTGTATCCAGGGGCAGGTCCCCATATTGTTCTTTCAGACATCGAACAAGTAAATCCCGATCGGTTGGAAATTTCTCCCGGTCTAGCATAGACGCCTGGATACCTTCAAGGGACACGGGATGGGCATAAAAAGGCTTGAGAAATTCTTTCCCTTCCAAATATTCTGTGATAATCTTGGAAAAATATCCGGTTTGTAGATAAGGAACAGTACTGGCCGTGAAATTCATAATGTTAGACTGGAAATAAGCAGCAGTTGTTTAGGAATGACTAACAGCAAAAGCCTCGTTTTGTTCAGTCGTTCATTTGTTTTTTCACGACATCCCCTTCCAGATCAAAATCAAAGGCTTTTGTCATTTTTACCTGTACAAAACTACCGATTGTAAGGGGTGAACTGGTATTAATGATCACTTCATTGTCCACTTCCACGGAATCAAATTCCGTTCTGCCCAGATACCTGCCAGACTCTTTCTTATCTACGATGGTCTTAAACACCTTCCCTATTTTCTCTTGATTTTTTTCAAAGGAAATCTCCTGCTGGACCTCCATGACTTCCTGGGCGCGCTCTTCTTTGATCTCGGCGGGAACGTTGTCGACCAGATCGAAGGCGGAGGTTCCCTCTTCATGGGAATAGGTAAAAATTCCTACCCGGTCAAACCGATGTTCCTGTAAAAATTGCTTTAGCTCCTCCACATCCCGGTCTTGTTCTCCCGGAAAACCGGCAATTAAGGTCGTCCTTAAACAAATTCCCGGAACTTTTTCCCGGATGGCGTGAATTAAATCCGTCATCTCCGAACGCGTGATTTGTCGCTTCATGGCTTTCAACATCGCATCGCTGGCGTGTTGCAGGGGCATATCCAGGTATTTGCAGATATTCTCCCTTTCCCTCACAACGTCCAGGATTTCCAGGGGAAATTTACTGGGATAGGCATAATGCAGTCTTATCCACTCCAGCCCACGTACATCAGCCAACCGGTTGAGCAGGTCCGGCAGCATCCTTTTTTTATAAATGTCCAGGCCATAATAAGTCAGTTCCTGGGCGATCAGCATTACTTCTTTTACTCCCATGCGTACCAAGTTTTCTGCTTCCCGCACAATCGACTCAATGGGTTTGCTGACATGAACACCCCGCATCAGTGGAATGGCACAGAATGCGCAGGTGCGGTTACAACCTTCTGAAATTTTCAGGTATGCATAATGCTGGGGGGTGGACAGAAGACGTTCTCCCAACAGCTCGGCTTTGTAATCAGCATTCAGTTTTTTCAGCAGCAGGGGCATCTCCATGGTTCCATACCAGGCATCCACTTCGGGTATCTCTTTTTCCAGGTCATCCCGGTATCGCTGGCTCAGGCAACCGGTAACAAATACTTTGTCGAGGCTTCCTTCTTTTTTCAGTGCTACCTGTTCCAGAATTGTATTCACTGATTCTTCTCTTGCTTTGTCGATGAATCCGCAAGTATTTACGACTACGATATTGTTTCCCCGTTTAGTATTTTCATGGGATACGTCAATACCATTGGCGCGCAACTGTCCGCTCAGCACTTCACTATCGACCATATTTTTGCTGCATCCCAGGGTAATGATATTCACTTGATCCCTGCGGATTGATTTGGTTTTCATGCGGTGCAAAATTAAGGTTTTAGCACCAAAGGCCGAAGGCAGAAACAGGGAACGACAGGCTGGCCCCCCACTGGACAGGTGAAATTTTGAGGCCTGGCAGGCACCAGCTTAAAACATTAACTTCGAAATATGAGCGTCTCAGAAACCAGTTTATTTCAGAAGTTTTTTAACAGCGAGAAAGCGGGCGGATTGATCCTGATTGCCTGTACGGCCATTTCACTCTTCATTGCCAATTCTTCTTTCGGGGACAGCTTTATACACTTCTGGCATATGCCTGCTGCCCTGCATATCGGCCAGCTCGACATTCCATTTCGGTTGGAGGAATGGATCAACGATCTGTTGATGACCATTTTCTTTCTGCTGGTTGGTCTTGAAATAGAGCGGGAAATTTATATTGGTGAGCTGTCATCTTTCAAAAATGCCGTTTTGCCAGCACTGGCTGCCATCGGAGGGATGGTGATTCCCGCGCTTTTTCATTTTGCTTTCAATCACGGCAAACCAGAACAGGCCGGTATCGGAATTCCGATGGCCACGGATATTGCGTTTTCGCTGGGGGTACTGTCGCTCATCGGAAAACGCATACCCCTTTCTCTCAAAATTTTTCTGACCGCCCTGGCCATCATCGATGACCTAGGAGCGGTGATTGTCATTGCTGTTTTTTACACCACCACCTTTTCTTTTTTTTACCTTTCCCTGGCACTCCTGCTGATCGTTATTCTTTTATTTCTGAACAAGATGCAGGTTCTCTCCTTGTGGGTTTATTTGACAGCAGGGATTGTACTTTGGTATTTTCTTTACCGATCCGGCGTTCATCCGACCCTGAGTGGTGTCTTACTTGCTTTTACCATCCCCTTTCGCAAACATATGGAACGACCTCCCTCTTATGTGTTGCAACATGCCCTGCATAAACCGGTAAATTTTTTTATTGTTCCTTTGTTTGCCCTGGCCAACACGGCCATCCATCTTCCCCCTAGCTGGAAGGCTGAGATTTTCAATTCGAACAGTTTGGGTATTTCGCTGGGATTGGTCCTGGGTAAACCACTGGGGATTGTATGTTTCAGTCTGCTGGGTATAGGACTGGGAATCGCCAAACTTCCTGAAGGAATGAATATTACAAAATTGATTGGAATGGGCCTATTGGCTGGGATTGGGTTTACCATGTCCATTTTCATCAGCAACCTGGCTTTTTCCAGTGATCCGGCACTCATTCAGAGCTCCAAGGTGGCGGTTCTGATTGCTTCTTTGCTGGCAGCCATTCTCGGATGGCTCGTCATCAAAGCCAGTTCGGCCAAAGAAAACATCCATCCCATTCAGGGTTGACCCTTTTATGGATCCCTAAGCGTTCTCCTTGAAAAGACTGTCAACAAATTCATGGCTGTCGAATAACAGCAGGTCGTCTATTTTTTCCCCGACGCCAATATATTTTACAGGAATTTTAAACTGGTTGGCGATGGCCAGTACAACCCCCCCTTTGGCGGTTCCGTCCAGTTTGGTGATGGCCAAAGAAGTTACATCCGTAGCGGCTGTAAAATGCCGGGCCTGTTCCAGGGCGTTTTGACCGGTACTTCCATCCAATACCAACAACACTTCATGGGGAGCGTCGGGTAATTGTTTTTTCATCACCCTTTTTATTTTGCTGAGCTCCTCCATAAGATGGGTCTTGTTGTGCAGACGACCCGCGGTGTCTATGATGATTACATCGGTGCCCCTGGACAGGCCACTTTGTACCGTATCAAAGGCTACAGAGGCGGGATCTGCTCCCATTCCCTGTTTGACAATGGGTACGCCCGCCCGCTCGCTCCAGATATTGAGCTGATCGGTGGCAGCAGCCCGGAAGGTATCAGCCGCACCCAACAACACACTGTAACCAGCCTTCTTGAAATTATGTGCCAGTTTACCAATCGTAGTCGTTTTTCCTGCCCCGTTCACGCCCACTACCAAAATCACATAGGGTTTTTTTTCGGGGACCTCAAAATTCCGGATATTCTCTGCGCCCGTCTCTTTGAGCATATTTTCTATCTCATCGCGCAGAATGGCGTTCAATTCAGATGTATGAAGGTATTTATCCCGTGCAACCCTTTTTTCAATGCGTTCGATGATGGCGATCGTCGTCTCTACGCCTACATCAGCGCTGACCAGGGCTTCTTCGAGTTCATCCAGCACTTCTTCATCCACGGTGGTCTTGCCGGCAATGGCCTTTCCTACCCGGGTAAAAAAACTTTCCTTGGTTTTCTGTAAACCCTCATCCAGTGTTTGCTTTTCTTTTTTTCCAAAAAGTTTATCAAAAAATCCCATCAGATTTCTTTTAAATGGTTCCCAAAGAAAAAAGCCGCTCCGGTAGGGAACAGCTTGGATAAAAAGGTGGTTGCGTCAATTACTTCTGAGCAAGATACTGCTTGATGTTGTCCTTGTGGATAATAGCTTCCTTAAAAGTATATGCACCGGTCTTTGGACTGCGGACAGCCTTGATGACCTTGGTCCAGTTCTTTGCTTCCGCGGCTGCCCTGGCATCCTTGGTTTTGATCGCGGTTTTTGCTGCTTTTGCCATGATTATTTAATTTCTTTATGAAGAGTAACTTTTTTTAAAATCGGATTAAATTTTTTCAACTCCAGTCTTTCCGGAGAGTTTTTTTTGTTCTTTACCGTGATATACCGGCTGGTGCCTGGTTTTCCGCTGGTCTTGTGTTCGGTACATTCCAGAATCACCTGAACCCTGCTTCCTTTCTTTGCCATTTTCCTGAATTTATAATGTTGAGCTTAGCTTTAGATTTTTTCTCCTGCTTTACGCAATTCCTTCACAACCGCATACAGGCCGTTTTTATTGATCGTACGGATGCCTTCGGTAGACAGTTTCAAAGTCACCCACTTGTCTTCCTCAGCAAGAAAAAAACGTTTCTTCTGTAAGTTGGGTAAAAAACGACGTTTCGTTTTAATATTGGAGTGGGAAACGCTGTTTCCGGTGATTGGACGCTTGCCCGTTAACACACATACTTTGGACATACTATCGGAATTTTGGACGGCAAAGGTCGGGATAATTCCCAGATTTTCAAAGAAAACAATTTAGAATTTAAGAATTCGGACCGGGAGAATTTGAAAATGTGGATAACTGTTACTCCGTTGGCCGTCCTTTTGGAAATCCAGCTAAAATAAGTCAGATATTAATCGATCTAACGATCTGCATGTTAATAAATTATGAGAAAACTGGAATTTTTAGAATTTGGAATTCTCCCAATTGATTTCCTCTTACTTTGCATTAAATGACAGTATTGGACATGAAAAGGAAAACAATTCCCAGGGATATAAGCTGGCTGGCTTTTAATGGGCGTGTTTTACAGGAAGCGGCCGATCCTTCGGTACCCCTTCGGGAAAGGGTTAAATTCCTGGGCATTTTCTCCAACAACCTGGATGAATTTTTCAGGGTAAGGGTAGCTGCCCTGAACCGGATGAAAGAATACAGCGGGAAGGGCAAACTGAACATGCATATGGAAACGGCCCCGGATAAAATCCTGCTGCAAATTCAATCCATCGTCATACAGCAGCAGGAACGATTTGATGAAATCTGGCGGAACATATACAATGAGATGAAAAATGAAAAGATTTTTCTGATCACCGAGCGAGACCTCAACAAAGACCAGCAGAGATTCGTCCAGAATTATTTTGAAGAGGAAGCCCGTGCGAATATCATCCCCCTGATGATTCAGAGTATTCCGCAATTCCCCTACCTGAGAGAAAAATCACTATACCTCGGCGTGGTCCTTTCCAGGAAAAATGTCGAGAAGGAAGAAAAGAAATTTGCCGTTATTGAAATACCCAGTCGTATTCTCGGGCGCTTTCTCATTTTGCCCTCCCCTTCCCCCGATGAACATCATATTATTTTGCTAGAAGATGTGATACGCTATAACCTGAAAAGCATCTTCAACTATTTCGGCTATGAAAGATATCGTTCCTGGGTCTTCAAAGTTACCAAGGATGCGGAAATCGATATCGACAATGATTTGTCTACTTCGCTGATGGAAAAAATTGAAAAAGGCCTAAAAAACCGCCGCAAAGGAAAATATGTTCGTTTTATTTATGACAAGGAAATGGATATCGACCTGTTGGACTACCTGATAAAAGGACTTTCGCTGGCAAAAAAAGGAACCATTATTCCCGGTGGCCGGATCCATAATTTCAGGCATTTCATGGATTTTCCGGACGTGTTCACCAGAAAAGGACAACGTAAAAAACCGTTTCCTCATCCCCTGGTTAGAAGCTCTCACCGGATTACGGACATCGTCTTGGAACAGGATGTCATGTTGCACTTCCCCTATCATTCCTTTAACGCAGTAATCGACATGCTCCGGGAAGCAGCGATCGATCCGGATGTGACGGCCATTAAAGTTACCTGCTACCGGCTGGCATCCAATTCAAAAGTGATCAATGCCCTGATCAATGCGGTAAGAAATGGAAAGGAGGTAACTGTCATGATGGAATACCGGGCCCGCTTTGACGAAGAAGCCAACCTGGAATGGAAAGTCCTCCTGGAAGAAGAAGGCGTCAAGGTCATCGATGTCATCCCGAATATGAAGGTGCATTCCAAACTTTGCCTTATCAAGAAAATGAAGGGATCCCGCAGCCTTTATTACGGCTTTGTGAGCACTGGAAATCTCAACGAAAAAACAGCCACCCTCTATAGTGACCACTGCTTGCTCACCTCCAACCGGAATATCATGGCCGATATGAACCGGATATTTACTTATATGGAGAAATGGAAAAACGGGGTGGGACCCTTGAAAGCCTGTAAGACCCTCATTCCTTGTCCCATCATGTTGCGAAAGGAATTGTATCACATGATTAATTCAGAAATAAAATCAGCAAAAAATAAAAAACCGGCTTCGATTACCCTGAAGATAAATTCTCTTTCCGATGAAGCCCTTATTTTGAAACTGTACGAAGCCGCCAGAGCCGGCGTTGAGATCAAGCTGGTAGTACGTGGGATATTCTGTATGATGCCGGAGAATAAAAAATTCAAAAAACCTGTCACGGCCATCTCTATTCTGGATGAATACCTGGAACACGCCCGAATATATATCTTTCACAATCAGGGCAAAGAGAAAGTTTATATATCTTCGGCCGACTGGATGGTCAGAAACCTGGATCACCGGGTGGAGGCAACCTGCCCCGTACTGGATCCAAAAATCCGCAAGGAATTAAAGGAGATTTTGGACATTCAACTCTCAGACAATGTAAAAGCCAGATGGTTAGACAATTCACTCAGCAATAATTACAAAAAAGACCTTTCAAAAAAAGTGCGCTCGCAGATAGAAATTTATCAATACCTGAATCAAAAAATAAGCAAACCTTTGGTTTCTCCTGAACTGATTGCTGCACCCGTAGTAGTAGAATCTGTTCCCACATCATAATCCAAATCCATGATTTTAGCAGCGATTGATATTGGTAGTAATGCAGCCAGACTGCTGATTACAGAAGTCATCGAATCTGAAAAAAAACCGTTGTTTGAAAAACTTAACCTGGTTCGGGTTCCCCTGCGGTTGGGTTTTGATGTATTTGAGAAAAAGGAGATTTCCAATACGAAGACTGCCATGCTGCTCAATACGATCCGCTCTTTTAAATTCCTGATGGATGCCTATGAAGTGAAAAATTTTAAAGTAGCGGCAACCTCTGCTATGCGAGATGCTGTTAACGGATCTCAGATTATTGAAACCGTCGCCCAGGCTACAGGTATCCGCATCGAGATCATCAGCGGTGATGATGAAGCGGCTTATATCTACGAAAATCATATTGCGGAAAACCTCAACAGTGAGAATTCCTATTTATACATCGATGTCGGGGGAGGCAGTACGGAACTCACCTGTTTTGCCGATAACAAATTGCTGTTTAAGAAATCGTTCAATATCGGCACCATCCGATTGATAAAAAATCAGGTAACCGAAGCCCATTGGGACCAAATGAAGGATTTCCTGAAAAAAGAAATGCGCAATACGGTCAAACATACTACGGCCATCGGATCTGGAGGAAATATCAATAAGGTTTTTTCCCTCTCCAAAAGGAAGGACGGAAAACCATTGCCGCTGGAGCTCCTCAAAGACTACTACAAGGAACTGAACAGCTTTTCGGTACCTGAACGGATGCGTCTGTATAGCCTCAAAGAGGACCGGGCGGATGTCATTGTGCCGGCCCTGCAGATCTATGTCAATGTCATGCGCTGGATAGATGCGGAAGAAATATTCGTCCCGAAAATCGGACTGGCCGATGGCCTGATTCAAGCCCTTTATAGAGAACTGCAAACCGCGCCAGCCCTGTCCCCATCATAAAAGATTCGACGTTTTTGTCCATTTACCAAAGACCTACCTTTATATCACAACCCTCCACAATGGTTCCCAAAAAAATTACAACCCATTCCCTGCAGAACATGAAAGCGAACGGGGAAAAGATTTCCATGATCACTGCTTACGACTTTTCTTTTGCCCGGTTATTTGACCAGGCAGGTATCGATGTGATCCTGGTCGGAGATTCCGCTTCCAACGTCATGGCGGGCCATGAAACCACCCTGCCCATTACGCTCGATCAGATGATCTACCATGCTTCCTCCGTGATCCGCGGCGTCTCCCGTTCCCTGGTCATTGTGGATCTGCCTTTTGGATCCTACCAGTCCAATTCCAAAGAAGCCCTGATTTCTGCAATCCGTATCATGAAGGAGACGGGTGCGCATGGGGTCAAACTCGAAGGGGGTGAAGAAGTGATGGAGTCGGTAAAAAGAATTCTCGCCGCCGGTGTACCTGTGATGGGACACCTCGGTCTCACCCCACAATCCATTTATAAATTCGGCACCTACACCGTTCGTGCTAAGGAAGAAATGGAAGCAAAGAAATTAAAAATGGATGCTGCCTTGCTGGAACAGGCAGGTTGTTTTGGGGTTGTCTTGGAAAAAATCCCTGCCCTGCTCGCAAAAGAGGTAGCCGAAGCCACCAGTATCCCGGTTATTGGAATCGGAGCGGGTAAGTATTGTGATGGTCAGGTCCTGGTCATGCATGACCTGCTGGGTATCAACACCGAGTTTAAACCCCGTTTTCTCCGCCAATACCTCAAGTTGCATGAACCCATTACACAGGCTGTGCAACAATATATTAAAGATGTGAAGTCCAACGATTTTCCCAGTGAGCAGGAACAGTATTGAGCTTGGTTCCCTTTCTAAAGAAAAATACCTCACCACTTATCCCGACAGCACTCCCCCATAACTACACCTAGTTGATATCCGCATCCAAAATCTCATACAGCTGCAGGCGGCTGTCGGCCGTTTTCAGTTTGAAGTAAAGAGACCGGCAGGAACCGGTTCCCTGGGTTTCGGCTACCAGTTTCACTTTATCGTAAAACAGTTGTTTGAGATGCTTTTTTTCTTTTTGAATGTGATTTCGGGCCACTGTGAAATCTTTTGATCCTCCGTGGCCGGTTTTTTCGGCCAAAAGGACGACCCGTTGCTGATTGTAATTGCTGGATTCCAGGTCCAAAATCTGACAGGAGCAGATCCTGACCGTTGTATTCTTCTCTTCCGCGGAAACATTGACCGGATTTCCGATTGTCTGAACGACCAAGTTAGTAGAAAGTAAGTGGTCGAGCTGCTGAATCTGATCCATCCTGAGCTGAAGGGTGTGTACGGGTTTTGCTGATCCCCGGCCAGCCACCAGGTTCATATTGGACAGACAAAGGAATAGTAGGAAGAAAGCGTGCCGGATTAAAGGGTGCATGGTAGGGTATTAATCAAGTGAAAAAAACGGCCTTCTGGGATGATGGAACTTGATTGATACCGGATTTCAGTCTTGCCAGGAATAAAAAAAACCTGAGGCAACAGGTTTTAAACGGATGAATTGGGTCCTCAAAGAATGCAAAAAAATATCGAAGTTCAAAGCAGCAGACCAAAAAATTTCGGAAAATACGATCGTCTAAAAGCTAAGTGAGAGCAGACCCCAAATAAAATCTAAATTATTTTAATATAATTGTAATGGCCTAATAACAAGCAAAACATAAGTAATTGAAGGGTGAAAATTCATATGTTAAAATTTAAAATCCTACCTTTCAGCATCCAAAATTGAATAAAATGAGAAAATGGTACTTTTTAGCAACCCTATTGCTTCTTTCCTCCATGATTTTTGCCCAAACGACCATCACAGGAAAAGTAACCGATTCAAAAACGGGTGCTCCCATCCCGGGTGTTTCTATAAAAATCAAGTCTAACAAAAAAGGTACAGCTACCAACGCAGAGGGCGTCTTTACCATTCAAGCCGGTTCTCATGAGGAAATAGAAATCAGCGCCGTGGGTTATAAGCCACAAACAATCACCCTGGGGAACCAAACAGTGCTAGCGATCTCCCTGGATGAGATTTCCACTGATCTGGGAGAAGTGGTCGTCACCGGCAACCGGGGACTGGCAAGGGTACGGGTCGAGAGCCCGGTCCCAGTCGATATCATACACCTCAACTCACTGGAGCAGACAACCTCCTCTCCGAATCTGGAAACCCAGTTGAATATGGCCGTTCCCTCTTTTAACTATAACAAACAAAGCGGTGCCGATGGGGCAGATGCAATGGATTTTGCCAGCTTGAGGGGACTGGGTTATGACCAGACCCTGGTTTTGGTAAACGGAAAACGCCGGCATTTATCCGCTTTTGTATCTCAGTTCGGAACCCGGGGAAGGGGTAATGGCGGAACGGATCTAAACGCCATTCCAGAGGCGGCCATAGATCGGGTTGAAATCCTGCGCGACGGAGCTTCGGCCCAGTACGGTTCCGACGCCATCGCGGGTGTCATCAACATTATTCTGAAGAAGGATGTAAATAAATTTTATGCCGTGGTAGGCGTCAGTGGCTACCACGACAATCCTTACAATACGCTCTACAATGTGGATCCCAGTCAGTATTATACAGGCTCCAAGATTGACGGCCGTACTTTGAAAGTTGATATGAATTACGGATTGCCCATTGGAAAAAACGGCGGATTTTTTAATATCGGCGCCAATTTCCTGACCATTGGGAAAACATTCCGGGCACTCCCGGATACCAACTGGACCACGGATCCTTATTCAAAAAAAGTAGCTCCTTATATTGCCGAATACAGAAGGGCTTTTGGTGACGGCTCCATAACCTCAGGAGGCGCTATGTACAATATGGAAATACCCATCGCAGGAACCCAAACTACTTTTTATTCTTTCGGCGGTTACAATTACAAACATTCCAATGTATATGCTTGGACAAGAAATTTTGGGGACAACCCACAAAAATTTCCAACCGACGCCAACGGAAATTTAGAATTTGTGCCGAGCATCATGCACGTATTTGATCCGACACCCGGGGTACTAGATACAGCCAATGTTTTTTATAATCCGCAAGAGGACGTATACATAACCGATATGTCCTTTGCCGCAGGTATCCGGGGAACGGTGGGTAGCAACTGGGACTGGGATCTCAGCAATGTAACCGGATACAATAACATGCATTACTATGGCAACAACACTTTCAATGCCACCCTTCCCAATGCAACCGCCCAAACCAGATTTGACGACGGCGGATTTAATTTTTTACAGAACACCGCCAACCTGGACATCAGCAAGAGATTTAGAAATATTGCACAGGGGCTGACCTTTTCATTTGGCTTCGAATACCGCTTTGAACAATATAAAATATACCAAGGTGAAGATGCGTCCTGGAATGGCTACCCGCCAGCACAGAAATATTATCCCATTGTGGATGATACCCGAGATGTGGCATCCGGATCGGAAGGATTTCCAGGTTTCCGCCCCACGGATGAGGTCAATGCCACCCGCAGTCAATTTGGTGGGTATGTAGAAGGCTCGATGGATGTAACCAATCGATGGCTGGTCGACTTGGCCGTCCGTCTAGAAAATTATTCAGACTTCGGTTTTGTCAATACCTATAAGTTCGCCACACGATATAAATTGACGGACAATTTCAATTTAAGAGGATCCATCAGCACGGGATACCGGGCCCCCTCCTTGCAGCAGATTAATTTCAGCAACATCAACACCAATATTGTAAACAACGAATTACAATATATCTGGCAAGCGCCCAATACCAGTGCCGTGGCCAAGGCGGCCGGCATTCCCCCGCTCAAGCAGGAAACATCCGTCAATTATAGTTTTGGATTTGCCTGGAAACCCCTAAGAAACCTGACGGTTACAGTAGACGGATATTTAATCACCATGAAAAACAGAATCGTGTTATCCGGACAGTTCCCTGCAGATGATCCGGTCCTGGCTCCGGATGTTCCAGTGCAGAGTCCTCCGATCAATTCCGTTCAGTTCTTTGCCAATGCTGTCAATACAACCAATAAGGGCGTGGATGTGGTAGTAGAATACAACAAAAGATGGAGTAACAAAGGGGTCAAACTGTTGTTTGCCGGCAATCTTCAGAACATCACCATCAATAGAATAAATATTCCGGCTCCCCTGACAACCAATTATCTGGATTCGCAAACTTTTTACAGCACCCGTGAGCAGGCTTTCTTAATTGCCTCTGCCCCACAATCGAAGTTCTCACTGAATTTTGAATACGATGTCAAACAATGGGCGGTTGGAACGCACCTGACTTATTATGGGAAACTTTCTCTGCAAGGATATGGCTATGCCACCGAGGCGGGGGCACAACCCGGACAACCGGGAGGAGACGGCATATCCAATGCAGGAAAGGGATATGATCCCTATGTGGATTTAGACAATGGAACCGGAACCGTTCCGGAAATTTTTTATTATGGCGGAAAAATGACGACCGACCTGTATGTTTCTTTTAAAATAAACAAGAACATCTCCTGGGTCCTCGGTGTTGACAACCTGTTCAACGTTCATCCGGATATTTCTGCCACTCCCGGTGCGAAGAATGAATCTTGGGGGGACAGTGAATCCGGTGGCCCTTTTGATGCGGTACAAATGGGTTACAACGGCATGCGGTTGTTCACCAATGTAGTGCTGCACTTTTAATTTATTTTAGATAAGCAAAGGACCATTCCAGCCAAACGGAATGGTCCTTTTTCTTTGAGGACTCCTCCATGTTATTCACGCACCGAGCCGGCCGACAGCTTACCTACCATCAGGAGATCGTCCGGGTGGAAGATTAACACTTGGCACATTTACCTAACTTGCACGCACAATCTCTTCATATGGAATTCTTAAAAGAACTCGGCATCCATCCGCACAACGCCGGCAGTTCAACCGGAGCAAAATGGTTTGACAATACCCGGGAAAACCTGGAATCTTTTTCACCGGTAGATGGGAAAAAAATCGCTGCTATTTCCGTGACCACTCGTGAAAATTATGATCAGATTGTCCACCAGGCACAGGAAGCTTTCTTAATCTGGAGGACCTGGCCTGCACCGAAAAGGGGTGAAGTTGTCCGCCAGATCGGAGAAGCACTCCGGGAAAAAAAACTTGCATTGGGTAGCCTGGTCAGTTATGAAATGGGCAAGAGTCTGCAAGAAGGATGTGGAGAAGTACAGGAAATGATCGATATCTGTGATTTTGCAGTCGGGCTCTCCCGGCAATTGCACGGACTGACGATGCATAGCGAAAGACCACTCCACCGAATGTACGAGCAATGGCATCCCATGGGGGTGGTTGGGATTATTTCCGCTTTTAATTTTCCAGTGGCGGTCTGGAGCTGGAACAGTATGTTGTCCTGGGTATGCGGAAACGTGACCATTTGGAAGGGTTCAGAAAAAACACCGCTTTGCTCTTTTGCCTGTCAGCAAATCCTGGCAGAAATATTCAAAAAAAATGAAGTGCCGGAAGGCGTAAGCAATATGGTTACGGGTGGAAGAGAGGTGGGTGAATGGATGAGTGCCGATGAAAGAATACCCCTGATCTCTGCCACTGGTTCGACGCGGATGGGGAAGGCCCTTGCGTCAGTGGTGGCCGCACGTTTAGGCAGGTCTTTACTTGAACTGGGTGGAAACAACGCCATCATCATCACTGAGCAAGCCGATCTGGATATCGCCGTATTGGGCGCTTTGTTCGGTGCGGTGGGTACGGCTGGACAAAGGTGTACCAGTACCCGGCGGCTGATTATCCAGGAGAAAATTTATGAAACGGTAAAAGACAGACTGATACGGGCCTATGGTCAATTAAAAATTGGAAATCCCCTGGATGAGAAAAATCATGTGGGGCCGCTCATTGATCAGCAGGCCGTTGCGATGTATCAACGCGCCATAGAGGCATGCAAAAAACAGGGGGGCCATTTTGTGGTGGAAGGAGGTTCTCTTTCGGGTAAGGGATTTGAGAGCGGCTGTTATGTTAAACCCTGCATCGCGGAGGCCAAGGCAGAATTTGAAATCGTAACCCAGGAAACCTTTGCACCGATCCTATACTTGCTGAAATACAAGACCCTCGATGAGGCCATTGGGATACAAAATAATGTTCCCCAAGGCCTCTCTTCATCCATTATGACCCTCAACCTTCGGGAAGCCGAGCAATTTCTTTCCGTCAGCGGGAGTGATTGCGGGATCGCCAATGTAAATATCGGAACCTCGGGAGCAGAGATCGGGGGTGCTTTTGGAGGAGAAAAGGAAACCGGCGGTGGCAGGGAAAGTGGCAGCGACGCCTGGAAGTCCTATATGCGCCGTCAGACCAATACCATCAACTATTCTACCAAACTACCCCTGGCTCAAGGCATTCAATTCGACCTGTAACCCTTTTTTCTGAACAGATGAAGGGGGCTTCCGGAGATTCTGGGGACGGGGATGAGGAAACTGATTCCTTCCCGGGACCAGCGTATATCGGGCGAAGTTTTACTTCTTTTTCCGATGCCAAACCCATATAATATAATGATTTGCTGCACGTTTATATAAGCCATGAACCTCCTTCGGACTTATCGTTGCTGGCTATCGTTTTGCGCATCTATTCTGGTATTTTCACCGCTTCCGGCCCAAATCAGGCTGTCTGCCCTGGGAGGCATTCAATCCACTAATTTTCTGGAAAAAAACAATATACCGGGATACGACACCGCCAACGGTAAATATTTCTCCCCCAGCACTTCCTTTGAGCTCGGCGTACTGGCCGAAATACCCCTCAGCAAAAACACCTGGTTTTTGCAACCCGGAATTCTGTACAGTGCCAAAGGGAATCAGTATCAACGATTTTATGATTCCACCCTCTATCAGAATGACACCCTCTACAATCAGCATACCCTCAATTTGAATTATGTGGAGATGCCACTGTATATCACCTGGAAATATTCACTGGCCAAAAATCAGCGGAGCCATTTTTATATCAGCGCAGGTCCTTATTTTGCTTTTATATACGGCGCATTCCAAACCTACCAGAACCGGGTCCTGCCCTATGGTTCTAGCAAATATGTGTATAATTCTGGCACCCAGGACCTGCCGGTGGGCAATGGAACAGGAGCCTATAAAACCTATGATATTGGCCTGGCCGCCAAAGCTGGCTTCGAATTGGGCAGTGTGATCATCGGCGCTTATTTCAGTCAGGGTTTGACCAATGCGTACACAGCCGGATATCCATCCAGTTTTCACAATCAGGTGGCGGGTGGTTCCCTGGGGATCTGGCTGAATAATCCCAAACCAAGCCCGGTGGTACCGGTCGATACCGATGGGGACGGAACTCCCGATCGGGACGATTCCTGTAAAACCATTCCGGGTATTCCCAAATACCACGGATGTCCGATACCTGATACGGATTTGGATGGAGTAAATGATGAGATGGACTCCTGCAAATACACGCCGGGTGTGGCGCGCTACCATGGCTGTCCGATACCGGATACAGATCACGATGGCATCAACGATGAAGAAGATTCCTGCAAAACCGTACCGGGAGTGGTGCGCTACCACGGATGTCCGGTTCCGGATTCTGATCACGATGGTCTGGACGACGAAAATGATCAGTGTCCCGATCAACCCGGTCCGGCTTCTAACCATGGATGCCCCGTGGTAAAGCCTGCCATCGCCGCCCGGGCGCAAATGGTCGCCGCCAATATTGTGTTTCAGGTAAACAGTGCCGTGCTTACGCGAAGCTCCTACCCTGCCATCCAGGAGCTGGCCGATAGCCTGCGGGTGAATCCGGATTTGGATCTGCTTATAGAAGGTTATACCGACAACTCCGGAAAACCTGCCTATAATCTACGGTTATCCATCCAAAGAGCGGACGCAGTAAAAAATGCTCTGTTAAAAATGGGCATTGCGGCTTCCCGTATTCAAGTAAAAGGATTCGGGGAAGCGGAGCCAATCGCTGACAACCATACGGTTGCAGGTCGGGCACAAAACCGACGCGTGGTATTCACATTCCGATTAAAGAACCGTTAAAAACTTTGCACAGAAGTACATATATATTAAACATATGATGATCTTTGCGGGTCCAATAAATTTATAATAATTTAATATACCAGCTTTTTACGGAATACGATGCCGGTTATAAAATAATTGAATGAAAAAGATTTGCTTCAAAGTGAAATTTATTACGCTGGTTCTGGTAGTTTTTTCTTTGGGTTCACAGGCACAGGGAACTTCTTCCAAAACCGAACTGGTTAAAGGCTGGCACTTGCTGGACAAAGAAAAAGATGGTGTATATGGCATCAGCCTTGAAAATGCTTACAACTTTTTACAGCAGAAAAATCTAAAGAGTAAAAGAGTACTGGTTGCTGTTATTGATTCAGGTGTAGACACCCTGCAGGAAGATCTCGTGCATGTTTTGTGGACAAACCCCGGAGAAATCCCCGGTAACGGCATTGACGACGACCACAACGGTTACGTGGATGATGTTCACGGATGGAATTTTATAGGAGGTAAAGACGGCCGCAATGTAAAAGACGATTCTCAGGAAGAAGGAAGGATTTATTATAAATACAAATCCGAGTTTGACGTAAAAAAAATCCGACTGGATACCATGAGCGCTGAATCCCGTGATCACTATAATATGTGGTTGAAGTCAAAAAAGAAGATCATGGGGGATGGTTCCGAAGAAGGGGTGGATCTTTTCATGCTCAAACGCGTAGTAAGCGCCTGTATAAAAAGCGACAGTATCCTGCAACATGCCATGGGGAAAAGTGAATATACCGGTCATGAACTGGAAAGCTTTGAACCAAAAGATATGGAGAGCCGCACAGCTAAATCGGTTTTGTTGTATCTGTTTCAGGATTTTCACATCATGGACATGACCAATACGGCATTCATCAGTGATTTTACTGAACAGGCTGAGCATGAAGAAAAGAAAGTAGAAATAAAAGAAAAAGCGCCGGAAGATTACCGGGGAGAAATCGTACAGGACAATGAGAATGATATCACAGACAGCATTTATGGCAACAACGATATCATGGCAACCGATCCCATGCATGGCACACACGTGAGCGGAATCATTGGCGCTGAAAGAAATAATGATATTGGTATCAATGGAATAGCTGACAATATCCGGATTATGATGATCCGCGCCGTTCCCAACGGCGATGAACACGACAAGGATATTGCGGTCGCCATCCGTTATGCGGTGGATAACGGCGCCCGGGTCATCAACATGAGCTTTGGAAAAAATCTTTCTCCGCAAAAATCCTGGGTAGATGACGCCGTACGATATGCGGAATCAAAAAATGTCCTGTTGATTCACGCCGCTGGCAATGAAGGAGAGAATATTGATACCACGGACAACTTTCCCAACCCCACTTATAAGAATTCCCGTCAAACCGCAAAAAACTGGATTACCGTGGGTGCCAGCAGTGATCCGAAAGCAGAAGAAGGATTTAAAAGTTATACTGCCTCTTTTTCCAACTACGGCAAAAAGGAAGTAAACGTCTTTGCACCGGGTACCCGAATTTACTCAACCCTGCCGGGAGGAAACAAATATGGAAACCTCGATGGTACCAGCATGGCTGCACCGGTCGTGACCGGCGTGGCTGCCCTGATCATGGAATATTTCCCCAACCTTACGGCTGCGGAAGTAAAATACTGCATTGAAAAATCGGCCTATATGCCGGTAGCCAAGGCGAAAAAACCTGGGACAGAAGGCGAAATGGTCCCGCTTTCCGAGCTGGGTTCCGGTGGTATCTTAAATGCATACGGCGCCGTGAAAATGGCCTATGCGATGTCAGAACCAAAGAAAAAAGAACTCCCAAAATCTACTCTTCAAAAGGAGAAAGACTAGTCAGGTCACTGAATATATTCACAATAGCAAATTACAATAAGTAATTTGCTATTTTTTTATGCTCCAACGACGCCTTCACCGCATTGCTGTAAGCAGTTTTTTCTTTCTGGCGGGTCTATGTTTTGCCTCCTGGGCATCCCGTATTCCCGATATTCAGACCAAACTGCAACTCAATCCGGCAGCTCTCGGTGGAATCCTTCTTTGTCTTCCGATCGGACTGTTGTGTTCCCTGCCCGTTGCGGGTTTTCTGGTTGCCCGATACGGTAGCCGGGTGATCGTGATGGGTGCAGCGGTGTTATATTCCTGCACCCTACCCCTGTTGGGTTTTGCCTCCTCTGCCACGCTGCTGATGATCACCCTGTTTGTTTTCGGGTTCGGAGGTAATATGATGAATATTTCCGTCAACACGCAGGCCGTAGCCACGGAAGCCCTATACGATAAGCCCATCATGGCTTCCTTTCATGGAGTCTGGAGTATGGCAGGGTTTACCGGCGCTGCCATTGGAACGGGCATGGTACGTTTTCATGTTCTACCCCCCTATCATTTTCTGTGTATTACCGCCACCGCCTTTCTGATACTCATCCTGTTCTCCGGAAAATTAAATCGCAAGGACAGCGCAAGGGATGAGAAACTGCCCATATTTGTAAGACCCGACAAATCCCTTTTGAATTTCGGAATGATTGCTTTTTTTTCTATGATTTGTGAAGGAGCGATGTTTGACTGGAGTGGAATTTATTTCGCCAAAGTAGTTCATCCCGATCCGGCACTGATAACCCTGGGTTATACAGCCTTTATGTCTACCATGGCCACCGGGAGATTTGTGGGCGACTGGGTGGCTTTTCGACTCGGCATGAAAAGAATGCTCCAGCTGAGTGGACTGCTGACCGCAACAGGCCTGTTGATATCGGTAATTTTTCCCGCGCTCATCACCGCTACGATCGGATTTTTGATGGTGGGAGCGGGTGTATCCTCCATCATTCCCATGATATACAGTGCGGCGGGAAAATCAAAAATCATGTCACCGGGTGTGGCCATCGCGGCTGTTTCCACCATTGGATACCTGGGCTTTTTGTTTGGTCCGCCCTTTATAGGATTTATAGCCCAGGCGACCAGCCTGCGCATTTCATTCTCTTTGATTGCGCTTATGGGAACCATGATCGCTGTAATCGCCAGCAGGATGAAAGAAGAGAAGCCGGAAGTTGCACCCGCTCCTTAAAAAAGAAAGAGTGCCCTCTAGGCACTCTTTAGATATAATCCGTTAAATATTTATCAATCGGCGGGACTCTATTATTGAAAAAATTATCAGATCCTCGCTCCTGCCGCTCTGCCTTAATTTTTATATACCACGCCTTTTAAGGATATCATATCATCCATGACATTGATCGTTTCCTTCAGATATATGTCCGTCTTGCGGCTATCCACCCACTGTTTATACCTTTCCGCCTTGTCTTTGTCTTCGCTGTATTTTATAGTGTCTTGAGGAAGGGTATTGATCACCATCGGATTTGCAAGCTTACTCACCGAATCGATTTGTTTTACCATCATGCGCACCATTTTCTGCTGTTCCTGATAAGCCTTCAAATTCAGGGGGAAGGTTTTGTCATTTTGTTTATCCAGCCAGGCCGCATTTTTTGAAATGGTTGTGAAAGCGATATTCCCATTGGTTCTTTCTGTACTGGTTGTGCGGATATTGTTGATATCATATGCATATCTCCAGGTCGTATAATCCGCTTTAGGCATTTCATCCCAGGCCAGCGCATCGGGTTGGTCTTTTTCACGGATTTTATAATGTTCATATAAATCAGGCAGTACAATATCTGAAGATACACCCCTCAACTGCGTAGAGCCACCGTTGATCCGATAAAATTTCTGCAAAGTCAGTTTCACTGAACCCATCGGTCCGCCCAGATCGTCCAACCCGGCATTCTTATCCAGCGGTATATTTCTTTGAACGGTTCCTTTACCGTAAGTGCTCGTGCTTCCGATGATGACTCCTCTGTGGTAATCCTGGATGGCGGCTGCAAAAATTTCTGAAGCCGATGCACTGAATTCATTAACCATCACCGCCAGCGGTCCATCGTATAAAACGGTCTTATCCCGGTCGTTGAGTACCTGCGGTTTGCCATCGCGGTCCCGCACCTGTACGACAGGTCCCTGGTCTATAAAAAGACCCACCATCTGGACAACATCATAAAGTGAACCACCTCCGTTGTTGCGAAGGTCTAGCACGATGCCGTCCACTTTGGCGTCCTTGAGTTTGATTATTTCCCGGGCGACATCGATGGAACAGCGGCTTCCTTTTTGGTTGTCGAAATCGGCATAAAACTCTGGGAGAAAAATATAACCGATTTTTCCTTTATCACTTTGAATGATGACACTTTTGGCAAATTTTTCATCCTGTACTATTTCGTCGCGGATGAGTGTAATTGTTTTTACGGAACCATCTGCTTTTTTGAGGGTGAGTTTGACCTCTGTTCCTTTATTGCCACGAATAATTTTAACGGCATCTTCAACCATATAGCTGGTCAGATCGACCGGCTCCTGGCTGCCCTGTCCGACCTTCAAAATTACATCTCCCACATTCACTTGACCGGATTTCCATGCAGGACTTCCTGTGACCAGCGATACAATCTTGATCGTACCGTCTTCATCCCGAAGGGCTGCGCCAATGCCATAAAAATGTCCGCTCATATCTTCATCAAAGGATCTTTTTTCAACCGGTGGAAAATAGTCCGTATGCGGATCCATGCACTGAACGATGGTTTCTACAAAAATGTTGAACATATCGTCCTCATTGGACTTGAGTAAAAAATGATCGTAGGAACGGTCAATGACTTTTAACACTTTATCGCGAGCCTCTTTTTCGAGTTGCTCAGGTGTCTTAGCCACATAACCTGCTTTCCCTTTAGCGGCTTCCTGCTGTTCAAGCAGATCGGCATATTTTTCCAGAGCGCGGTATTTGAGATTTTTTCTCAACTCTTCCCGCTGAGCAGCCGGATTGAGGGGATAGTCCATTTTATCGTAGTCCAGATTCACAGTCTCCTGCTTATTAAAGTCAAAGGGCTGCGCAAGAATTTCGTGAGAGATATTCTGAATTTCAAGCAATCTCTTTTTGTAAAGCACGACCACTGCCGGTACAAACTGAACTGGTGCCTTACCCAGTATCTCTTCGTCCAACTGGTCTTGATATTTGGCGGATAATTCCTGAATATCTGAGCGTAGAAAAATTTTCTTTTCCACATCTACTTCTCCCAGATACTTTTTAAATACTTCTTTGGAAAATTGATCATCTATATTTTTCGGACTGTAATGGATCTCCTCGAGCATCTCACTAACATTCTTGAGTATCTTTTCATATTTGGTAGGAGGAGTTCCCGAAAAGGCGAAAGTCTTCAAAGCAATGGCGATCCCAAGGGCTGATACCAGCAGAACAATGGGCAAATTCCTTTTATTCAACATATATGAGAACAGTTTTGACATTGTTCAAAAATAACGATTATGCATCTTTATTGTTGTTGAAAACCCCAATATTAACCTCCTGTTACGTTAGCGGTAATTAGGATATACGACTGGAATCGTATGTTAAAAAGATAAATAAAAATCTGTCCTGTTTGTTTGCAATGAATCGCACAGGCCTGTCTTGGATCCTAAATTCCCAAATTCCCAAATTTTCCTTAGATTTGGTTGTAGCTCAGCTGGTTAGAGCACTAGATTGTGGTTCTAGGGGTCGCGGGTTCGAACCCCGTCATCCACCCATTTTTTTCTTGCGGATCGCCAACGGTTCGGTATTAAAAAAACTTTCCGTTGACGGTTCCAGTTTGAATAGAACCGACAAAATTTACTACCGGCCTTTATGT
>JABDAN010000052.1 GCA_013289175.1 Bacteroidota bacterium | reverse complement strand
GACCGGTGACATTTTGGTTACGGCTATTTATGGAAACTATGACGGGAAATGGGAGATCAATGTCTTGCAGGTAGGGAGGTACAGAATTTTTAATAAAACGGCCATAGATTATTACAAGGCTGCTAAAGGGTACTATGGGAAGTCCTGTTTTATTGACGCGGCAGATAATTTATTCATCGCCAACCGGTTTCTCAAACCGGCCCATGAATTTTTTCACTTTAAAAAGGAAAAAGAGGTCGAGGAATTTTATAACAAGGTGGTGAGTGAAACGTCGGTGAAATACCCGTTACCCCTGGCCCTGGAAAATATTCCCGGTAAACCCAAGATTTTTAATATTTATCCCCAGCTATTCGAAGGAGAATACTTTCCGATGATACGGTATTTGTCGTCTATCCGTATCGATGACAGCATTCAACTAACAAGGGAGAATGAAAAGGTTCAAATCGAAGTCAAAAAAATATTCACCGGGATTGGTGGAAATAAAAAAATTACGATGTACGAGGCATTCAATAAAATGCCCGATGACAAGCATGCGGAAAATTTTCGGTGGTTTATAGACCGGAATGTCGTGTCTCCGGGAACTTTTCTGAAAAGCGAGTAAACCTTGGGGCCGCAGCTGAATGTCGGGTGAGTTCGGATATCCCTTTTTTGAGCAATAAGAGTTTACCCGTAAGGGACAGGAATATTTTTCAGCATTTTTTCCTTCAAAGAGTCAAACTAAGGATCTTATTGCTTCAATGATGTATATTCATCCTTTCGCCCGGCTTGCAGGTCCACGGAGCCGATTATGAAATTTCTTTTTGACTATTTATGAATAATTCTACTGGCTATCTTGATTCCAAAAGTCATTACCAAATTCTTGACGGATTGCGTGGGGTTGCTTCCGTGCTGGTGGTCATTTTCCATGTCTTCGAAGCTTTTAATGGGGGGGAAGCCGCTTTGACCAGATTATAAATCATGGTTATTTGGCGGTCGATTTTTTCTTTTTGCTTTCTGGTTTTGTGGTGGCGTATGCATACGATGACCGCTGGGGTAAGTTAACGCAATGGGACTTTTATAAACGCCGGCTGGTCCGACTGCAGCCCATGGTTGTCATGGGTTCTTTGATCGGGGCGGCACTATTTTATTTTCAGGCCAGTCCCACGGTCTTTCCGCTTATTGCGGCTACACCGGTCTGGAAGATGCTCCTGGTAACACTCATCGGTTGCACATTGATACCCTTACCCATATCGATGGATATACGGGGATGGCAGGAAATGCATCCTGTCAACGGGCCCGCCTGGTCTTTATTTTTTGAATACATCGCCAACATTCTATACGCAGTTTTGGTGCGCCGGTTTTCTAAACTGGTGCTTTCCGTATTTGTATCCCTGAGCGGTTGCATGCTGATTGGTTATTTGGTCTTTGGCAAACAGGGGGATCTGATTGGTGGCTGGTCTTTGAATCAGGAACAACTTTTTATCGGGTTTACCCGGGTTTTGTATCCTTTTTTTGCCGGTGTACTGTTATCACGCCTGGGTAAACTCATCCATATTAAAAATGCCTTTTGGTGGTGTAGTTTCCTCATCATTCTTTCCATGAGTGTCCCCCGTATTGGAGGCGAGCACGATGTATGGAAAAATGGCCTCTACGAGGCTCTCTGCGTAATTGTTATTTTCCCGGTTATCGTGTCGATGGGGGCGGGAGGCGTTTTACATAGTCAAAAATCAGTCAAAATCAGTAAGTTCTTTGGAGATATTTCTTACCCGCTGTATATCACACATTACCCGCTGATATATATTTTCACCGCATGGGTCATCGACAATAAGATACCCTTGGGCGCCAAAGGTTTGCTCATAGGATTGTTGCTGGTGGTGGTCAGTATAACCATTGCTTATGCTTGCCTTAAACTCTATGACGAACCTGTTCGCGAATGGCTCAGGAAAAAGGTCTTGATGAAGAAAGTATAGTCGAATCTCCGAAAAAATGGCAAATAGAACTTCGCCAAAGACCGGGATGATCGTCCTGCCGTAAAACGGTATGACTGACCAATTTCTTTTTTTTAAACTTGATCCAACCATTTTTGAGTAAATTGAAATAAAGGTTTGTTTTGGAAGCTGCAAATTTGGAAGAGGATTATTGCCCTGTTTCAAATGGCAGGCTATTTTTCTTAAAAGCTGGCCGAGGAACTCCGCTCCTTTTTGTTCACGGCTTTTGCCTCGATCATCGAATGTGGGAAAGCCAAATGGACTATTTTTCCAAATTCTATACTTGTATTTCAGTTGATTTGCGGGGTTTTGGAAAATCCTCTCTTCCTGCTGATCAATCCTATTCAAATCATGAAGATCTGTTTGAACTGTTGGCGTTTTTACAAATCAATCAACCGGTAATATTGATAGGACTTTCCATGGGTGCCAGGGCAGTGGTCAATTTTGCCCTGATGTACCCTCAAAAAACGATGGCTATTGTATTGGTCGATGGGGCCATTGATGGATTTGCTTTTAAAGATTTTAACCTTGCCCATATTTATTCGGTGGGCAGGGAACGCGGAGCAGGGGTTGCAAACAGGATGTGGTTGGACCACCCTATTTTCGAACCTGCAAGAAAAAACCCGCGCGTGTTTCAAAAGTTAATCGAACAGGTCATGTCTTATTCCGGATGGCATTGGGCCAATAAAAATCCCATAAGGATTCTTACACCGCCAGCCATTGAGCAGCTGGGAAATATATCCCTGCCGACACTTATTTTGATCGGTCAGCTGGATATCCCAGATTTTAAAGCGCTGGCGCAATTACTCAATAGCGAGATAAGCGGGTCATCACTCATCGAAGTACCCGGAGCCGGACACATGAGTAATATGGAAGCGCCGGATGTGTTTAACGATTTGGTTGATCAGTTTTTAATCCGGACCCAACATGGAACAGATTTGTGCGCTCCTTAATTTGATTCAGTGACAGAGATCCGATGCGTCAATCCATTTTGATCTTTAATAGAGCGCTATAATCAAGAAAGATTATGTAGTCCAATGTTTTTATTTTTGAAGCTGAATACCTCTACCATGAAAAGGTCTGCACTGTTCTTCGTATTGCTGATAAGTTGTACTGTTTCCTGGGCGCAAAAAAATAACAAAGCACCCAATATTCTGATTATTCTTTCCGATGATCATGCCTATCAGGCTATCAGCGCTTATGGGAGCAAGCTGATGCAGACACCGAATATCGACCGGATAGCCAAAGAAGGCGTCATTTTTCAAAATGCCTGTGTGACCAATTCACTTTGCGGACCCAGCCGGGCATCCTGGCTTACCGGCAAATACAGTCATGTAAACGGCTTAAAAGTGAATAATCTTTCCAATCCGTTCAATATTAATCAAGAACTTTTTTCACGGATACTCAAACAACGCGACTATCAAACCGGTTTGATCGGCAAATGGCATCTCCAAACCCTTCCGGGGGATGCTTTCGATTATTGGAAGATCGTACCCGATCAGGGACAGTATTATAATCCCGATTTTATTGAAATGAACCATGACACCGTTCAAATCCAGGGATACATTACCGATATCATTACGGAGCTCAGTACCCAATGGCTTGACCACAGAGATACCTCCAAACCTTTTTGTTTGTTCATCGGTGAAAAAGCCACGCACCGGGCCTGGCTGCCTGATCTACAGGATCTAGGTGCATTCGATGACCGGACTTTCCCTCTACCGCCTAACTTTTATGATGACTACCGGGACCGGATTGCTGCAAAGAACCAGGATATGAGCATCGCCAAGACCATGTTACTCGACGAGGATCTGAAAGTGCATGTCAACTATCTTGAAAAAGCTTTTTATAGCCGGCTGAATGCGGAACAACTGGCAACGTTTAAAACCTATTATGAAAAACTGAGTAAGGACTTTGACAGTCATCATTATAGTGGAAGGGAATTGACAGAATGGAAATATCAACGGTTCCTGAAAGACTATTTGTCTACCGCCCGATCGCTGGACCGCAACATTGGTAAAATACTGGACTACCTGGATAAAAACGGATTGTCTGAAAACACCGTTGTCATCTATGCTTCCGATCAGGGGTTTTATTTGGGTGAACACGGATGGTTTGACAAACGGTTTATGTATGAAGAATCCATGAAAACCCCGGTGATCATGCGATATCCGGGGGTAATAAAAGCAGGAACATCCCTGGATGAGATGATCCTGAACATCGATTTTGCTCCAACCTTATTAGAAATCGCAGGCCTGAATGTGCCTGTGTCCATGCAGGGGGCATCTTTCTTACCTCTATTAAAGACGGGTAAGGCGGAAAACTGGCGCAAGGCTGCCTATTATCATTATTACGAGTATCCGGAAC
Organism: Bacteroidota bacterium; assembly: GCA_013289175.1. GTDB lineage: Bacteria > Bacteroidota > Bacteroidia > Chitinophagales > Chitinophagaceae > Puia. The sequence goes on along the minus strand of JABDAN010000052.1, from coordinate 18,577 downwards.
CCCACCGTGTATCCCCTCATTTTGGTGTACGTACCGAACAATACAAACTGATCCGTTTTTACGGTCCGAATGATGCCTGGGAATTGTATGATCTGAAAAAGGACCCTGGAGAGATGAAGAATCTATATGAAGAAAAAAAGGATACCGAACTGGTGGCCTCACTAAAAAAACAATTGAGTGCCTTAATCAGTCAATACCGAGATGACGAAGCCATGACTATTTTGAAGAACGAATCCCACCCATAAAGCGTAACCGGTCCCCACGGTTGTAAGCGTCCACTTTACCGCTGGCTACAAAAAAGATGACAGCAGTAAGCATATCACGTGATAAAAGAATTAAAGAAAATGTCTTCTGACGTTCATTTAAAATTAGGCTTTGAAAATTTATCTCATTTCTCGTTTGTTTTTAAAAAAGCCATTGGATTGTCGCTTAGAAATTGTAAAGGATATTCTTCCTCTATTTAATTTATAGACTAAGGATAACGACCACCCTCCCTCAATCAGAATAACATGTAGTCTATAGAAAGTAAAATTCTAATCTGACAGCTCTCTTTCCTTTGAAAGGCCCAAATATCATGGCTGAGAAAATACTCTTCGCAGAAGATGCCATTTGTCTATTTAGCGAGATAAAAAAACGATTGATTATGAAGTCAACCAGGTAAATACCGCATTTGATAGGAGATCGGCGCACGGTTGTTATAACACAATCAATATGATTGTCTGTTGTTTGATTTCAACTGTACTTGATGTTTCAATTTGTACTAATGGGAAACACTTAGACCATAAATGAATACAGTCGTCCTATCATTATTATTTGTTTAATAGCTTGGAATAGTTTAACTTATCTGCGAATCCATTATTTATGAAAGAATCCAGATTAGGCTTAAGCCTATTTTTGTTGATAATCTTTTCAAATTCTTTATTAGCTGCCAATCGTTTCTGGGTTGGCATTCTTCCTGGAAATTGGAATAATACATTAAATTGGTCAGCCACTTCTGGCGGTTTGGGAGGAGTTTCGGTTCCCGTAGCAGGCGATATTGTTTTTTTTGATGGTGGTTTAGGTCTCAGTGTTGGGAATTGCACAATCAATGTTCCGGTAAGTATAACCAGTTTAACGGTAAGTTCGGGTTATACCGGAACCATCATCCAGGGCGGCAATACGATTGCAATATCCACTACGGCTTCCTTTGGAGGGGGAGCATTCACAGGAGGTTCAGCCAACATTACAATAACCGGTGCTTTTACTATTTCAGCAACTGTTTTTACTTCCACATCAGCCATTCTAGAGTTAAGGGATAATGCTGCGTTTACGGGGGGCAGCTTCTTGCATAACAACGGAACAGTCCGTTTTAATTGCACCAACAATGCCTTGGAAACGATTTCCGGCAACAGCCCAACATTTTATCAACTAGAATTTGTAGGACTTAATCGGGGATATAACATCTCATCTGCTGGAAATATTACAGTTGCCAATAACCTTATTATTTCAGGTGCAGGTTTTAATAATCTGCAAACGGGCGCTATTGACGTAAAAGGAGATATAAACGTTACTAATACCTCCACAGGATGCGGTGGCAATGCCATGATTAATATAAATGGAACCATTGCACAGAATTTCAACGGAAACAGCGTTGCGGGAACAGGCGCCTTACCACAACTTACCATCAACAAGACGGCCGGATCTCTTAATCTGACGAATTTTCCTGGTGTGTCCAATAACTTCACCTACAGTGCGGGAACGGTCAATGCAGGAACTTCTACTTTTTGTTTCAATCATGGTTCCGTCGCAGCTTATTCCATAACAGGAAGTATCAGCCTCGCTAATATCGAATTTATCATGAACACTTCTTTGTCGACACTTACGCTTGGGGCGGGTACCACACTCACCGCTACAGGCGATCTGACCATTTCTGGTACAGGAGCCGCATTAATCAATTCTGGCAATATCAATGTGAACGGAAATATCGTTCTTGCGAGTACATCTACAGGTGGCGGAGGAAGCACTACGATAAATATCATAGGGACGGGTAATGAAACAATGGATGGTACGGCTGTTATTGTCAATCAAAGCCGGCTACCCAATATAAATATTAATAAGGCTTCAGGAACACTTTCTCTGACAGGAAATATTTCATTTTCAGCTAATGTTACCTACACGGCTGGCACGGTCAATGCAGGTACATCAGTTTGTTATATCGTGAACAACCTGACCATGACCGGTAGTTTCACTCTGTTCAATCTTACCATATCGGCCGCAGCCAACACAACTTTAACCGTCGCTGCAGGAACTACCATCACTACGACCACATTCGATCTGGAAAATGGGGCTAATTATGTCGTAATCAATACAGGAACTATTGCCGTAGTTGGAAATGTTATAGATAACAATTCCAGTACTATAGGCGGAGGCACGGGTACGATTCTGGTGAATGGAACCGGAGCTCAGGCGATCACTTCAACTGGTATTGCCGACCAGGGAAAATTCCCATCCGTTACGATCAACAAATCTTCGGGAACCCTTGTGTTTCCTTCCTTGATTACAGTCGTTGGAAACTGGACTTATACTACTGGTACAATCGATGTCATTACAAATAATTCTACTATTATTTTTGCAAACAATCTGACTATCACCGGCAATCATAGCCTGAACAATATTAGTTTCGAGGGAAGCAATAACTATACATTTACAACGGCTCCGGGAACCACTCTGACGGTTCTCGGAAATATGGCGGTTACCGGATCGTTTAACGTCACACTGACTACGGGAACGATAAACCTGATCGGGGATCTCAATCTGACTAACACATCAACCGGTGGAGGGGGCACTACTGTAATTTCTTTTGCCGGTACTACCAACCAGGCAATTCACAGTTCACTTCTGGTAAACCAATCCACTTTACCGGCTATAACCATTAATAAATCCTCGGGGATTTTGACTTTTCCAGCGCTGATAACGGTATTTGGAAATTGGACCTATGTAACCGGTTTATTTGACGTTACAACCAATAATGCTACTGTGGAATTTGCGGGTAATGTTAATTTCGCTGGTAACCATACCTTAAATAATGTCGTTTTCGAAGCAACAAATAACTGGACTTTTACTGTAACCAGTGGAACTATTTTAACAGTCACCGGAACGCTCACTACCACCGGTATTAAAAACATTTTTTTTATTACTCCGGTTTCCGGAACAACTGCCATACAGGCTCAGGGAGATATCATCATCAACAATACTTCTATCACCGGCGGCGGAACCGCCCAGATTCTTATAAATGGTACCGGTTCGCAAGCGATTACCGGGAATGCAGCTGCGTCACAGGGTTTATTGCCTTATATAAGGATTCAGAAACCGTCTGGTACGCTCACCCTCAATGGGATCATTTCCGTATCTCGGGATTGGACCTGGTCGAGTGGCACTGTTTTACCCACAACATCATCTCTGATTTTTGGAGGCAACAGTCTCATTATAACAAGTGCGGGCATGAATTTCTACAATGTAACCGTTACAACCAATACCAGTACACTTGCAAGTAGTCTAACGGTACTGAATAACCTGAGTATAACAGGCGCCGCCATTTTATCTCCAGGTGCCAATTCAATAAACCTGGCAGGTAACTGGTTCAATTGGGGAACCGGCGGTTTTTCAGAAGCTACCAGTACTGTAAATTTCAATGGTAGTTCGCTGCAAACCATCACTACTCCCGGCGGCGAAAATTTTACAAATGTTATCGTCAACAATTCAACCACGGGGATACAACTGGCAAATGCAGTGGCTATCGCTACCAGTTTGACCATGACACAAGGTAATATTGCTTTAAATACCAATACCCTGAGTTTGGGTACAACAGCCGTTCTTCCCGGTACGCTCAATTATACATCCGGCACCATGATTAATACGGGATCTTTTACGAGGTGGTTTGCAAAGACAACCATTGCTCCAGGTGCTGTCGCAGGTTTATTTCCCGTTGGGACCCTTACTGATTACCGCCCTTTGAATGTTTCTGTACCGCTCGCCCCCACAACAGGCGGGACAATCACCGTTTCTTACACGGATGCAATTACGAATACAAACACTTCTTTCCCAGACGGGGCGGCTACGGTTGTTGTCAGAAAAGATCTCAACTGGGGGCTTAATACCACAACACTGGTGGGAGGCATTTATAATTTAGGTATTTCGGGAACCGGTTATGGTCTGGTCGGAAATGTGAGTGACCTCAGACTGACCTTGGTTAGTAGTGTTATAGGTACAGCTGGTATAAATGCAGGAACCGTATCCAATCCCCAGGTAAACCGAACCGGGCTGACACAGGCAAATCTGAATAATACATTTTATGTTGGGTCAATAAATTCTGCCAGTAGTCCCTTACCTGTTATGTTGATTTCATTCACGGCTAATAACGAAAACGGCGTGATTAAACTCAACTGGGAAACTAGCGCTGAAGTGAATAATGATCACTTTACAATTCAGCGTTCCACCAATACCATTCAATGGCAGGACATCCAAATTATCGCGGGTTCAGGCAATACTAATATCGATTCCAAATATGCGGCTTATGATTTAAATCCCTTTGCCGGAATATCTTTTTACCGGCTGAAACAAACAGACCGGGATGGCACATACACGTTTTCCATGATCCGCCAGGTCAATTTGAAATCGGCGTCAATCATTTCTATTTACCCAAATCCTGCTACAGACCATGTTTATGTAAGCGGCACAGAGAATATGCAGGTTCAAATATTCAACGTCACTGGTCAGCAGATGGATGTGCCTTCTGAACCCACTGGTAATGGAGTGATTTTGCATATAATAGGTCTACGCGCAGGTATTTATTTTATCCATGTTTTAAAAAACGGGAATACAGAAACAACGAACATAATATTAAAGGAGTGACAATATTATATTCCAATCCTTCATTTCAAACCCAGTGAAAAAGTTTTTTATAAATTCCACTGGGCGAAATCAGGTCTTTTATCAAAACGAAAACCGTAAAGCAACTCCTTGTATAGTTCAATTATATTTAATTGACTTATTACAGATACAGGTGGGATGGAATAATCCAGATGAGGCCCCAAATATTCAGAAGAATATAAATGCTCAGATTTTAAATTCCTTCAAAATGCGTCCATCTTTCAATTTTTTCTCTTTTGCGAGTATTATTAATTCGCTATTTGCCTAACCCGCTCATTAGGCAACATAAATCCCATAATAATTAACCAAATAAAGCCTGGAAATCTTGTTAGAGGAATCAACAAGACCAATTTTGGGAAAATCAAACTCAAGAAGCTCGTTTCGCCAAAAATAGCTAGCACAATTCCGAAAACAATCATCCATCTGGGCAACAATTTCATGAAACCAGCAGTAACGGAAATTCCTGCTATTAAAAGCCCTAATGGAACAGAATATCCTACGCCACCAATAGCAAATACTAAATAGTATAAAGCACGATTTACTGTTGCTTCTTGTGCAATACCAGGATATGACATTACCCATAAAATCAGCGAAGAAATAATCAAATTGCCTGCTGTAACAAAGCCGCCAAAGAGAGCGATATAAGAACCTGACGCCTTTAAACCAAGAAACTGTAAACGGCTTACTACGCTTGCTGACAAAAGACCTAACGGTATAGCCGAACCAAACTGAAAAAAAGCACACATGAGAACATCGTGAGGGTGGTTTTGAAAGTAAGTTGCAATTGTTTGTGAGGATTCCCAAGGTCCGGGGAAATAGGGTGGAGTTCCGGAAAGCGAAACAACAAAAGAGAGCCCTGCGTTAAATAATAAGGTTAAAATAATTGCCAGCATGCCAATATGCGGTCCTTTATGACTTTGTTTGTTAATTGTTTCCATAATGGTTTGTTTTATTAATTCTAAACTTTATTTCATTTCTCTAATTTAGTTTGCCGTACAGACCAAATAAGCAAAAATTTAATTTTTCATAAGTGTAAGTATTTTTTTATTGCTTCCACATAATTTTCAAATGCTTTTTTCCCTTTCATAGTGAGTTTGCAAATTGTTTGTGGATAGTTTCCCTTGGATGTTTTTACCACCTCGATATATTCTGCTTCACTCAGCTTTTTTATTTGATGACTCAAATTTCCCTGCGTTGTTTTTGTAATTTCCATTAAGTAATTAAAATCCGCCTGTTTTAAGTTTATAAGCACTGAAATAATTGCCAAACGCACCGGAATATTTAATACAGGATCAAGTTCTTTATACATTTTCCTCATTATGCTTTGGCAGATTTCAACAAATATCCGGGAATGAGATAGCCGAAAATAATAGCAATTCCATTTAACAATACCTTGTATTCGTCAGCAACATAAATACTGGCGATGGCTGCAATAAAAAATAAAATTCCACCAATGATTAATGGTCTGAATTTCATTATAAGCCCTGATGCCAATGTTCCAATCGCCGCGATAATTAATGTGTATGTAAACGGTGGTTTATTTTGAGAAACATTGATGAACACAACAGTAAAAAAGGAAATGCCTAATACTAACCACATTTTATATAAAAAATTATTGAGGTAAGAAACGGTGGAGGCGGAGACTTTTTGTCTGTAGTAGATAATTGTCGTGATAACTCCTGTAATTGCTAAAACAGGAAAAGGTAAAAAATAATAGTGAAAGGATGAGTATTGATGCAATATAAAGAAGGAAAAACTTGCGAGAGAAATGAGCCAGCCCCAAAGCAGAAAAGGAAAGCTGTTTTGCCTGATGTTCTCTCTTGTCATTGCAATTGCATCTGAAATCAATTGCAAACTTTCTTCCGGTGAGAGGGATTTTTCTTCCGTTGTCATTGTTGAATTTTAGAATTGTCAATACAAATATATTTTAGTTTGCGATACAAACCAAATTTGAGTTGCAGGTTGAAAAAATCAATTTTTAGAATGGACTCTGGTCATTTTTCAAAAAAGGATAAAAACCGGATATTATTGGATAAAATCGGAAAGAAGCTGAAACGGAAGTGAAGAAATGGCTCGAAAAAATAGGCATTTTAATTAAATCAACCTGAAAAACCAATTAACAGCGTGTTATAGTCAACGCATGTTTGCTTGATCCCACAAGCCAAAGCTCCTAGTTTTTAAGCCCTTACTTTTATGCTCAGTGCTTGTTCATCAATTTGCTTTTTCTGATGAATTGAATCCGGCGACTCCTTCTTTGGTGTCCATGAGCTGTACCTCCTTGTGGTGTTTTAGGCCCCAGGTGGCAGTACATTGAATGTAATAGATACCCCCCGGTTTTACATCTACCAGGATGGTCTGATCTCCGGATAGTTTAGCCGTAATATTATACATTCCAGGCTTTAGAAGTTTTAGGACATATCTGCAGCCGTTGGATATTACACATGCCTTTTCTCCATTAATCAGTAGATCATATTCTACGGCAAAGTCCAGGAGTTTGCTTGGGCGGTAGATATACAGCGTGGCATAGGAAGCCTGGGTGCTGTCAATGACTCTTTTTTTCGAAGCGGCGATGCTGTCTGCTCTGGGATTATTGATCGTCTTATTGGTAGATGATTGTCTTTGCTTAATCCAAAGGGTGTCATTTAAAACGGTTGGGTTGGTTATTTTATCAAAAGATGCCCGGAAGGTCATATAGTCGTCTGTAACCTGAAGGATCTCGACTACAACCAAATGTTTGTTTAGCATTTTCTGCTCTGCGGCACTTCGGTCTTCACCACCGGATTGATATTTCAAGGTGTACGTGCAACTATTCAGCCAGTTTACTTCCCAATAGAGGGTCTCCCTTCGTTTTGGCGAAATTTCCCTTTGGACATCTCCCTTTCGAATAAAAATTTCTGCTTCACCTTCTCTTTTATCGAAATAGTTGAACGTGCCATTCTTGACATCTGAACAATTTAAAGCGGCATTGTCTTGACCATTGACCAGAGAAGTCCTGTAAACAAAAAGAAGTAAAAAGCATATCCGGTTAAAGGTTTTGTGGGGGGTCATTGTGGGTTTTTGCTTTTGGGATCGAAATTAAATATACGAGTTAGACTGCTAATGAAGAATGGCCGCAATAGTCAGGTGTTTTGCAGTCCTGGTCATCCACTTTATTCCAAGAATCATGATGACTTCCCTGCGCGCTCGATACAGCTTGATGTCCCTCCATCCTAATACCTGATTATAGGATCGAATAATTTGATTTTGGATTAGGTCAATCTTTGTAACTTTTATGATAATTAGAAATCAGCGCATGGAGGAAATTCAACCCCAATCTGGAAATAATGATACCGCTGGACACGAGAACAGCGGAATGGTATCCGGTCCGGCTGACCCCCTCTCAGAAGTAACTGTAAATACGGCAAATATGGAAATACACCACCATCCGGATCTAATTCATAAGAAGAAACATCTAAAGGAATACCTGATCGAGTTCCTTATGTTATTTTTAGCTGTAACCCTAGGATTCATAGCCGAAAATCTTCGGGAACATCTTTCAGAAAAGGATCGCGCTGGAATCTATGCTAAATCACTCTATGAAGATTTTACAACCGACACTTCCGAGCTTCATAAATTAATGATATTTACGAATGAAAAGATAACAGGGATTGATTCAATGGAAGCCAATTTGAGTCATTTGGGAGATCGATATCGGGATTCCATTCTTTACCGATCGGTGCTCTTCTTGTTGTCAACTTTTCAGTTTGACAATATAAATGGTGCATATGACCAAATAAAAAATACGGGTTCCCTTCGGTTCTTCAATCAATCGATCGTAAATGATCTAAATAGCTATGATGCGACATCGGAAAAATTGAAGTTGATGGAAGATTGGGAAAATAAATTTTTGTTTGAGAAAGTAGCTTCCCAGGCAGTGCAGATGTTTAATTTTAAAGTTTTTGAAGATATTGGAAAGAAAGGTCCGATTTCTCACGAAATGTATCTGAAGAACTTGAACAGTGAATCCATTGATATTTTGGTAAATCAGGGTGAAATAATAAAAAGGTTGCGTGTTCGGCAATTGGGGCAACAAAAAATTTTAATTCAAAAAGCAAATGGAATACTGGCTAGTCTGAAAAATGAATATAATTTGTAAAATGAGAGAACCGTTCCAGAATGCCAGTTGTTTCACTGTAGAGAGGCCGGCATGGCGCACGAATATCGATCGAGACTTTATTTTTAATTGTGATGGGTCGCGTTGCCGTCCTGATTGAATTCCAAGTTACCCTCTTTGATTACAAACTGCTGAATCAGACTTTCCAAAGTCGTAATTTTTGTTTTGTCGATTTTTGAGAAGATGTAACGAATAACAGGCCTGCAATAATCAACTTTCGTATCGTATCTGGCACAACTCACGCAAACGGAGGAATTAATAAAAATGAACTTATCGATTATGATCATGTCGCCCCCCACGTTTGGTGGAACACAACTTGAATAAAGCCTCACGTGATTTGATTTTTTGTAACAAAAATCTGAGTCGGCTAGATTATAAATTTCAAAAGTAAAATGCGGTGTCCAAGGCTGACTATTAGGCCCTTTGCTGATTTTATCATCTACAGGTTTCGTTCTCCAAAATATCAACCCGCCGAGGGCTTTTAAAGAGTCCCGCTTTCTTCCCTTATAAGCAGTGTCTAGTTTGTAATTCCAGAGATTTAAGAGATCAACAAATGAAGAATCTGGATTGTAATAGAACTTTTGATTGTTGTAATGCTCGTTGTTATTAGCCGTATCCAAAACTAATTTGGATTGTGTTTGTCCAAAAGCAATCGTATTAAAAAGGAGCGATAAATAAGCTAATAACAACTGTTTCATACTGCCAAGGTATAGAAGCCTGAAAACCTCCTTAGATTTTCCCCACCATCTTTTTCGGATCTACCCATTCATCAAACTCTTCCGGGGTGACGTAACCGAGTTTTACAGCCATTTCCTTAAGCGTGGTGCCTTCCTTATGTGCTTTTTGTGCGATCTCAGCAGCTTTGTAATAACCGATTTTTGGATTGAGGGCTGTGACCAGCATGAGCGAATTGTCTACATGTTTTTTGATGTTTACTATAATCGGTTTAATTCCAACGGCACATTTGTCATTGAAGCTGACCGTTCCGTCACCGATCAGCCTGGCGCTGTGCAGGAAGTTATATATCATGACCGGCTTGAAAACATTGAGTTCGAAATGTCCCATGGATCCGCCAATACTGATGGCCACATCATTTCCCATCACCTGTGCACAGATCATCGTCAGTGCCTCACATTGCGTGGGATTTACTTTTCCCGGCATAATAGATGAACCAGGTTCATTGTCTGGAATAAAAAGCTCACCTATCCCACTGCGGGGTCCGGAAGCCAGGATTCGGATATCATTGGCGATCTTCATCAAGCTGACAGCAACGGTCTTTAGGGCTCCGTGAGATTCCACGATGGCATCGTGGGCCGCGAGGGCTTCAAATTTATTTTCTGCCGTGACAAAAGGAAGGCCAGTGAGTTGGGCAATATGGGCTGCTACCTTTTCAGCATAATGATCCGGTGTATTGATGCCCGTACCAACTGCGGTGCCCCCCAGGGCCAATTCAGCCAAATGGGGGAGTGTATTGCGGATGGCCTTCAATCCATGATTGAGTTGAGATACATAACCACTGAATTCCTGGCCCACCGTGAGGGGTGTGGCATCCATAAAATGAGTACGGCCGATTTTCACGACTTGCATAAATTCTTTGGACTTCCGATCCAGTGTATCTCGTAGTTTTTCGATACCAGGTATCGTAGTTTCTACCAGTATTTTATACGCTGCGATATGCATGGCCGTAGGAAAAGTATCATTGGAAGACTGCGATTTATTGACGTCGTCGTTGGGATGAAGAAATTTTTCTTTATCACTGAGGGATCCGCCGTGCAGGACATGACCCCGATAGGCAATGACTTCATTGACATTCATGTTGCTCTGCGTGCCACTGCCCGTTTGCCAGACGACCAGCGGGAAATATGCGTCCAGCTTGCCTTCCAGGATCTCGTCGGAAACTTTTCCAATGAGCGCTGATTTTTCCGCTGACAAAATTCCGGCATCCAAATTGGTCAAAGCCGCTGCTTTTTTCAGGTAGGCAAAAGCCCTGATGATTTCGATGGGCATGCGGTTGATATCCTGCGCGATTTTAAAATTATCGATGCTCCGCTGGGTCTGTGCGCCGTAGTAAACATCGGAGGGCACTTTTACTTCACCCATGGTATCTTTTTCGATCCGGAAGTCCATTTTTTTTTATTTCTAGAAGGCAAAATTAAACGGTTTTTGGAACACTAATTGCTATTTCTAGCGTTGTAATCCAAATCCATTTAAAACAACCTTACTATGGAAAGACCTGCACCTGTCGGCCTGGGTATGTCTGCCCGGAAATCTACAGCACTTTCAGATGGGTTGGATGAATACGCCGGCGAATGGACAACTACCGAAGTTGCTCACCTGCTGAAAAGAACCTTGTTCGGTGTAAAGGTGGATGATCTCAATTATTTTTTAGGAAAAACAATGTCGGAGGCAGTGGATGAACTGCTCACAGCGACACCAGCTCCTACTACGGTTCCCTTGAATTCTTACAGTTCTAACGGATATACAGATCCTACGGGTGTGGCTGCCTGGGATACCTGGATCAATACCGGGGTTGACTATCCCGATTCTCAAATGAACACATTGCGACTGGATTCACTCAAGTGCTGGTGGATCGGTCAGATGCTCAATGAAAACCGGAGCATTCACGAAAAGCTCACCTTATTCTGGCATAACCATTTTGCAGTAGATACCCTTTTGCATATCACCGATATTCCGGCTCGACCCTGGTATGATTATTATCTGATCCTGCGGGCCAATGCTTTAGGAAATTTTAAACAGCTGGTCAAATCGATGACCTTGAGTCCGGCTATGTTATGCTATTTGAACGGCAATACCAATAAAAAAACTTCTCCCAACGAAAATTACGGGCGGGAATTGCAGGAATTATATACGGTCGGAAAAAGTCCGGCTTCCTTGTATACACAGAGCGATGTGGAAGCAGCGGCCCGCGTGTTGACCGGTCATTCAGTGGACAGTTATTTCAATTATGTTTTTAATGAAGGGGATCACGATGATCAGAATAAAGCGTTTTCTACTTTTTATGGCAGCACCATTATCACGGGACGTTCCGGCGCATCGGGTCCGGCCGAACTCGATGATCTGCTCAATATGATTTTTAACACGCAGGAATCCGCAAAATTTATCTGTAGGCAGATATACAATTTCTTCGTGTATTACAATATCGATGCAAATATTGAAAGCAATATCATTACACCTCTGGCACAGGTTTTCCGCAGCAGTGGCTACGACATCACTGCCGTGATGTCCGTATTGCTCAAGAGTGATCATTTTTTCAACATGGCTTATTCCAGCGCCTGTCTGATCAAGAGCCCACTGGATTTTACCCTCGGCCTGTTGCGCGAATACCAAGTGAAGATGCCCGATCCTTCTGACAATGGTTCTTCCTATAGCGTTTGGGAAATGATCCTGCAAACCACCGCCAGCCTCCAGCAGGAAATCCTGCGTATACCGGAAGTGGCCGGGTGGTATGCCTATTATGAAGGAACGGCCTACCATGAATTATGGATCAATTCCGTAACCTATACCCAGCGCAATGCATTTACAGATCTGATGATTACCAATGGCGATATGATGAACATGGTTCCCATGGTAATCGATCCGCTGGCCTTCGCCAGTTCCCTGGCCTCTCCCGCAGATCCGAATCTTTTGATCAGTGAATCCCTGGATATCTTATACCGGGTGCCGCTTTCAGCCGATACGATCTTATCCCTGAAACAAACGATTTTACTCGGTGGCCTGACCACAGATTACTACTGGACCAGTGCTTGGCAGGCCTATACGGCTAACCCAAGCGATCCGGTCGCCAAGGGAACCGTTTTTAACCGGTTACAAACCTTATATAAATACCTGATGAATCTTCCGGAATATCATCTTTCCTAACCAGAATCCAATGCTATGAAAAGACGTCAGTTTTTAAGAAATGTGATTCCGGCTTCTGCCATCTTTCCTTCCCTGGTGAATGGATTTACGGTGAAGGCATTTGGGGCAGGCGGATTTTTTGAAAGCCTCTATGGTGCTGCCGACAACGATCATGTGCTGGTGGTGATTCAATTGTCTGGTGGAAACGACGGACTCAACACGGTAGTTCCCTTGGTGAACTACGGGGAATATTTCGGGCTTCGCCAGAACATTGCGATACCTGAAAACAAAGTCCTGCCACTGGCCGGGTATTCCAAATCAGGTCTGCATCCTGTGATGACCGGCATGCAACAAATGTACAATAGCGAAGAGCTGGCTATTTTATATTCCGTCGGCTACCCGGAGCCCAATGAATCTCATTTCCCCTCAACGGATATTTGGCTCACGGGCGCGGACGAAGACCAGTACCTGACCACCGGATGGACCGGCCGTTTCCTGAGTACCACCTACGAAAATTTTCCCGTCGGTTATCCCAATGCCACCATGCCTGATCCGCTGGCCATCCAGATCGGGTCGGTGTTATCAGAATGTTTTATGGGGCCGGGTGGATTTACAGCGATGGCCGTTCCGATGGATATCGATTTTTACAACCTCATCAATGCCACCACGGATCCAGTTCCCAATTCACCGATGGGAACGGAATTGACTTATATCAGAACGGTTGCCCGGCAGACAAATAAATACGCAGACCTGATCGTGAGTGCCGCAGCCAAAGCGGGATCCCAGTCTGCCTACCCAGCCAACAATGACCTGGCTGCTCAACTAAAAACTGTTTCCAAACTGATCTCTGGGGGACTGAAAACAAAAGTATATATGGTAAGCATGGGCGGATTTGATACCCATGGGGGCCAAGTGCAGGCTGGAAATACCATTACCGGCAACCATGCGAATTCTTTAAAACAGGTATCGGACGCGATTTCAGCTTTCCAGGCCGATATCAATCAGCTGGGTCTCGGAAAGCGGGTCATCGGCATGACTTTTTCAGAATTCGGGCGAAGGATTATGTCCAATGGAAGTGCCGGAACCGATCACGGCGCAGCACAGCCCATATTTGTTTTTGGTCAACCCGTGATGAAGGGAGTACTCGGCAATCCGCCGGACCTGCCTTCTACCTTGGATTCCAGTTCTACACTGCCTATGCAATATGATTTCCGCTCGGTATATGGGACCATTTTGCGCGATTGGTTTTGTGTGGATCCGACAGATATCACCACCATGCTCTATAAAAACTATCAGTATCTGCCGATCATTGAGTCCTCGGCCTGTACTGTGGAACAACCACCCAGTACGCTGGGCGATAAACTGATCCGCAACGATCCCAATCCATTCGTGGATTCAACGACCATTACCTTCAAAACCGCGGGGGGAAATACCCTGATTCAAATATTTGATGTATCTGGAAAACTGATCGGCGTTCCGGTGAGTGCCAATTATGCGGCTGGGGAATACACGGTTGTTTTTTATAGCGGTGCGCTGGCCACCGGTGTCTATTATGCAAGATTACAAAACGGTTCGACCCAGCAGGTTAGAACGATGATAAAAGTACCCGAGTGATTCGTCGCTTTCCATATTATTTGCTCACCCTGATGGCTACCTGCTTTTTTATGCTGTCGGGTTTTGCCCAAAAGGATAGTATTACCTATAATTCAACCTGCGTAAACTATAAGATCCAGTTTAATTCCTCTATATTCAACCGCATTAATTTTCCGGACAAAATAATATGGAATTTTGGTGACCCGGGTTCGGGATTTTACAACAATGCGGGCATTCAAACGCCAACGCATCTATATGCCAGCACGGGTAACTATCCGGTTTCTTTGGTGGTGGTGAGTGCCGGTGACACCATCAAACTTTACGACACAATTACGGTGGTGACACCCACCCCCTATAATTTTGGACCGGATATTTATCTGTGTGAAAAAGGCGATACCACTTTATATGCACCTATCATTCCCGGAGCCGTCTATGAATGGACAGACGACAGCCTGACGGCGGGCCCCGTGCTGAAAGTCACGCAGTCAGGTGTGTATACCGTTGAAATCAATGGCTGTGCCGTGACTGATTCGGTAGGAGTCTTTTTCAGCAACCTGCCTTCCATCAAACTCGGAGACGACCACATCATGTGCGCAGGAGATACGTTGACACTGAATGCTTCGACCCAGAACGGAACTTATAGCTGGGAGCTGAACGGATCGGTGCTTCCAGGAGAAAACCTTGGTCAGTTGCTGACCCAGGCACCGGGTGGGCAATATATTGCGGTCGTCGCGGTTCCCGGTTGCGGAACCTTTCGGGATACCGCCAATATTACCTATGCTGCCTTGCCCGCACCGCCCTTCTCGCTCGGACCGGATACCCTGCTCTGTCCAAAAGAAATTTTTCCCATTTCCGCCTCTGCTGCCGGTGCGACCGCATACCTATGGAGCACGGGTGAACAAACGCAGACCATCAGCGTCAGCAATCCAGGTATCTACTGGTGTTTTGTGACCATATCCGGACAATGTCAGGTGGTGGATACGATGGAAGTCACCTACCGTGGCGACAAGAACCTGGATTTTCACGATACGGCAATCTGCAAGGGAGCTACCCTTGTATTGGATGCCGATTTTGGTACCGGTACTTACAACTGGGTCGCGGATCCTCCGCAAAGAAACGATCAGAATCAAACGGGACAATCGACATACTATGTATATGAACCAGGTACCTATAGCGTGGTGGCCCAGGTAGGACAATGTATTTACAAGGACAGCCTGCATGTTGCCTTCAACGACAGCCTGGATTTAAATATCGGGCGGGATACGACCCTTTGTATCGGCGAAGCCTTTGTACTCCACGTAAAGACCAATGCCAATTCTTTTGCATGGCAGGACGGAAGTATGGCTACGAGTTATGTTGTCGGGGATTCGGGAATATATCAGGTGATCGCCCAGAATGGTTGCGGAATGGATACGGCTGCCGTGCATATTTCCAGAAGAGTTTGCAGCTGCGAGCTGACACTGCCCAATGCCTTTACACCGAATTTCGACGGAGTGAATGATATTTTCCGACCCCTGCATCCTTGCGATATGACGGAATACAAAATGCAGATTTTCGACCGGTATGGAAAAATCGTATTCCAGTCTTCTGATTTTGGTAAAGGCTGGAACGGAACCTACAACGGCACACCGGCTGATGATGGAACCTATATCTGGATGGCATCCTACCGCAGCACCGAAACCAAGGTTACGGAATATCGCAAAGGGTTTGTGGTCTTGTTGCATTAAAATATTTCCCCTCCCAGAAAAAAAATTGTCGCAAGTCTTTCTCTGAAATGATACCAAGCCGTTGGCAATAATCCCGCAACCTGATTGCGGATCTGTTTTTTTATAGTTAATGGAACAGGTTAACTTTACTTCCCACTATCCTTTCTAAAATCTTTCCGCTCCTTTGGATCTATAAAAAATGGTCTTGAAAAATTTTCTTGACCTGTGACCTTGTCTTTAAATCTTATCAACTAGTAAACTGGTCTTATGAAAAAGCAATTGTATTTACTGCTGCTGCTGCTTGTCAGCACTTTTTCCCTTTCTGCCCAGGATCCAGGCTGGCCTCGGCAGTTTACCAACAATGGTTCGGTATTGGTGGTATATCCTCCGCAGGTAGAAAACTGGGCACAATATCAATCCCTGAATTTCAGGATGGCCTTTTCCCTCACGCCGGCAGGACAGAACAAATCTGTTGTGGGGGTGGTCTATGTCAACGCACAGACCGATGTGGACACCTACAACCATATGGTGGCCATTTCGAACATGAACATCACCAGCGTTCATTTTCCCTCGCTGGATCCGGCAACGGCGGCGAGTATGGAACAAATTGTCCGATCAACGCTCACGACCTCCAGAACGGTCAATGTTTCCATGGAAAGAATCGTAGCCTCTACGCCGAAACCAGGTACGGCTACGACCGTTAACGTACAAAACGATCCACCGACCATTTTTGTTAGCAACACACCCGCCATCATGTTGCAGCTGGAAGGAAAACCAGCGCTCTCCGATGCGACACCGGGTGGAATAAAATATCTGATCAATGCCAACTGGCCCGTTTTCTTTGATCCCGTTGCTTCACAATATTATCTTTTTGACAATACCGAATGGCAAACGTCCACACAACTGGCGGGTCCTTGGAGTTTTACCTCCGCCTTACCCATGTCTCTGATCAATTTGTCAACCAACAGCAATTGGACGAACCTGCTGAAGGGCGCCATCCCCGCACAGGCCTGGCAAAGCCCCGGTATGCCGCAAATATTTTATTCCACGACACCGGCAGAAATCATTCTTTTCAAAGGAGCGCCGGCCATGTCGCCCATTCCAGGAACCAGTCTAACCTATGCCACCAATACATCCAATGCCGTTTTTTATTCCAGCGGGACCAGCCAGTATTACTACCTGGCGGCGGGCAGATGGTTCAGCGCCCCCGGTCTCAATGGACCTTGGACCTATGCCACACCGAATCTTCCGGCTGATTTTGCAAATATTCCAACCAACAGTCCAGCGGCCGGCGTCCTGAGTTCCGTACCGGGTACTGAGGAAGCAGCCGATGCGGTTATGATTGCCCAGATCCCTACCAAGACGACGATCGATCCGAGTGCAGCCCCCGCCGTTACCATCACCTATTCCGGTGCCCCACAATATGTAGTCATCGATGGGACCAGTCTCTCTTATATAGAAAACACAAACAGCAAAGTCATCATGGTCAGCGACAACCAGTTTTACGCCTGTGTCAGTGGGTTTTGGTATGTGTCGAATTTTGCGCAGGGTCCCTGGTCCCTGGCCACTTCCGTGCCCCAGGTGATTTATACCATTCCCCCCAGCTCACCGGTTTACAATGTTACCTATGTCACGCAAACCGTCACCGTTACCGGAACCGTTCAATCCAGCTACACGGCCGGATATATGGGAGCATTTGTAGTCGGTGTCGGCGTAGGTATGATCATCGCTTCGGGTACCGGATATTATCACCCGCCCTACATGTATTATCCGCCCGTGGGTTATCCGGTTTGTTATGCCAGCGCCGTGACTTACGGAGCCTATGCCTATCATCCCTACTCCTATTATGGTGGAGTCAGTTACGGCGCTTCTTATAATTCCTATACCGGAACCTATTCCCGCAGCGCGACGGCCTATGGCCCCTATGGATCAGCGACTGCCAAACAATCTTACAATCCTTATACGGGAACGGCAGCCCGGGGAGCATCCGTTTCAACTCCTTACGGTACACGCAGTGCCGCCCAGGCCTACAATCCCTATACGGGCGCTTCGGCAACTACCCGGCAGGGATCGGGTCCCAACGGACAGGCGGGTGCATCGGTATATAACAACGGCCATGGAACGACGACGGCCACTACCCACACGACCAACAACTATGGTCAGACCACGGCAACGGCACAAAATTCCAATGGAGCCAAAGCGGTAGGCGCCAGCGGTCCCAACGGAAGCGGGACGGTAGCCAAGAGTGCTAACGGGGATATGTATGCGACGAAAGACGGAAATGTTTATAGCAACAGCGGTGGTTCCTGGTCACAGCCAGACAACTCAAAATACAATAGTTCTTCCGCGCAATCTTCAG
>JABDAN010000051.1 GCA_013289175.1 Bacteroidota bacterium | reverse complement strand
AATGATAAAGGAAATTGAAGCCAATTGGAATTCCTTGTCTTGATTGGAGAAGATTAATTAAAAGTCGCCTTTATTAAATGGTGCTGTACATTATAACTTAAATTAGATTTCTAGTCATATAGCAATAAAACTAATCGTTCATGCGACTAGCTTTAATTATGTCACTTGCGTTCATATTAGCAAGTTCAAATATTTTCGGTCAAACCAGGATGATTACAGGCAAGGTAATCAACGAAAACTTGGAGGCAATCTCAGAAGTCAGAATAAAAAATTCTGACACCGTTCTTTTGGGGAAAACTGATACAGAAGGAAAGTTCACAATTGAGATACCTACTACCACAAAGACTTTACTATTTAGTTGGATTGGTTATGAATGGAAATCCATTAAATTATCCGCCAATTGTGATACCCTGGAAATAATATTAATGTATAATGCGATATATGACTATATTTCTCTTAAGAAAATTGATAAACTCCGTATGAAAAGGTTTGAAAAACTTCCTGAATTATATTCAGAAGCATATAAGAGAGGAATATTTATCAATCAACTACCCTGTTATGAGCAAAAATTTAATCCTATCGGAAAGAAGTGAACAGGCAAGAAAATAGTCAAAATAAAATATCCTTTAACCCTAAAATCAGATCCAAAAATTACTTTTCCGATCTCGATTTTGGCGATCGAACGGGACCCGAACTTTTGGGGATAACCTGTTTCAATAATGTTTCAGTAGCCAATTAAATAAACATAATAAGTTAAATATCAACATATTAGAAGGTCAATGGAAGTCCCGTCCGGTCCGCTGCACAACTGGAAGCCTCATAATTTGAAAGAATTATGAGGTTTTTGCATTCTTAAAGTTCGCGTTTCGGCAGGCAGTTATAAAACGCAATTAAAAACGGAAATTTAAGGCCAAGTTATTTGGAGGATTAATTTTCAGATAAGCATGTGCAGATGTTCAGTAAAGAAGACTAACTGATTTTTTGATGAAGTAATCGACCGCGTGCTAACGGTATCGGATATCTCCGACAAAGTTGTCTGAATATGGCTTAATAGGTATAGGTTTTAACATCCGAACCATTATTTCCATTGGTATAGATACTGGCACTATCTTTAATTAATCGGTTTTTGTCGTCGAAGGTATAGTAGTGCGATTCCGCCAATGTCGTCGTGGTTCCTACTGTGAGGATCTCAGTTTTCACATAGAATTGGGGTAGGGGTAGAAAAGTATTACCAAAATTAAAATTATTAACCGAATCGGTGTAATAAGTAAAGGCTACTGATTTTCCATATGAATCCAACGTAGAAACCAGATTTCCCTGATTGTCATATGTATAATTCGTGATATTGTTGACGGTAGTTGCGGTAGTGGAATAGTTATATTGAATGTATTGAACGAGATTTATTCCATTATACAAATATTTTTCGGTAGTCGTATCGCCTGAGTCATCAAATCGATATACGGAATCGAGATAGGAATTACTATTTAACCATAACATTTGATGTTCTGAGATTTGTCCATTATCATAATAATCCAACGTGGCTGTATTATTCGACGGATAGGTATATTCATAATTAAAAGTTGCAGGTGGATTTGATTTCATGGACACCAAACGGTTTTGACCGTCATAAGTGAGATTAAAAGTGATGACTTCGCTGTTTCCTAAAGAATTTAATACATCCGTGTAAGATTTTACCAGTGTAGAATTATTTGAATTTGTTGAATTGTTGTTCTTAGAACAGGAAAATAAAAACAACCCAACAGAAGTCATTAAAAAAACAGGTAAATTTTTCATGTCGGATAAAAATTTATTCAATTTACATTAAAAATGTCATTTTTTGTACTGTTTTTTTGAAATAAAAGCTCTGTCTTTGGGTATGAATACTAACCCATTAGCAGAGATTAATGATCCGTCCACATTAGAGCTTATCGATACACTGAAGCCAATAGTTTTAATGATGGCTTAAGCATAAAAAGTGATATTTTTATAGAAATGGGAAATCCTTATTAATTTCAATAATCCTCAAAAAATTGACCGTTTGCGAACCCGAACTTAACCATCTATAATACCATGGCAATTTTTCGCGTTCACATATGCTGGATCCTGTTTTTTTTCACAATAAATTCCCCTATTTTTTGCCAACAATATATTTATCTAAAAGCCGGATTAAAACAAGGAATAGTATCAGATATAAACGCGACCCACATTGCGTTTAAAAGTGCACCTTCTTACTGAATTTATTTGAAATTTAATTTCATAAAACATCCGGTCATGAAAAATATTTTATTGATCACTTTTTTTAGTCTTTTTTTCAAATCCCCTTCTGCAGAATTTAATGGAGTTCTTAAATACGAAAGTGATTACGATATGTCAGGAGAAGTTGGAAAAGTGTTGACAACTATTTACGAGACTGATTCAAAAGGGCGTGTGGAGTCTAAAAACATTCAGACAAAATCATCCATAGGAAATCCGACTACAAGTGACCAGAACGTGATCCTGTATGATTTCAGCAAACAACAGGAAACGCATCTTCAAACGCTGACCGGACGTGCGGTCGTTACACCATACTTAGAAACGTTTATCCGGCAAACCAAACCTGGCGAATCAGTTCTCGATGCCATAAAAGTTGATGTGCAAAATCTGGGTAGTGAAAAGATGGGCGAATATAACTGTACACATTTTGTAGTGTCAAAATTAAATACGAGAATGAAGAACTCTGTAATGAATCCCTCTAAAAGTGATCTCTGGGTTACTGAAGAATTGGGCAGTTGCCATCTCTGGTTTGTGGGTCCTTATTTGTACTATCCGGAGGGTTCTGTTATGCAAAAGAAATTAGCTGATGCTGGCGTAAGTGGAGTAGTCGTGAAATGGCATACCGGTACAGGAAGTTTGCAGAGTTCAGGTATGTTAATGAGTTACGAAAAAAAAAATCTTTCTTCAAGCACATTTATCCCTCCTTCAAATTTTACCATCGTACAACCTAATATGCCTGCCACACCGTAAAAAATAAGTGCATAATTGTCACTGCATTTTTTTTGCGCTGAGGCATTGGAGCATGAATTTATTACCAACCGGGAAATGCCGCCACTTAATCGATACCATAATTCCATTTGGCTCCGAAACATTTACATTTATTCTATTTGTTTCTTCCCGGATTGAAACCGCAGTTCGAGTCCCTTCTAATAAACAATTGCTTTAGAAATTTGACTCCACATTGATTTGCCTTACTTTTAAATGAGATTTGCAATTCAGAATGAAAGTGAGTGAATAGGTGAGTAGGTAAGAATGAACCCTCGTAAGTTGTTGAAAAATATAGTTTTGCGAAAATATAATCGGGCCCGTCCGGTCTGCTTTGAGTCCGCCAGGTTCATCCATTGGCATTTGTCACTTATCTAACCAAATAGAATATTCTATCCAGTCATCGAGATAAATGTTTTTCAAGTTTTGCCCCTTATTATTAAATCCATTTTTCAAACATCTTGGGTATTCCGCTTGCAAAATGACATCTCTAAAGTCAATATGACTCATGTCAATATAAAACTCGATTTTGTTGAAGTCCTTATTTGAAAGTTTGAGTATACACGCGGAAATCCTATTTTTACCTTCACGACTATCGCTTTTAATACGTTTTAATTTCTGTTTAACCTCAAAAGCTTTACTTGGGTATTCTCGTTGAATCAGTTGCTCTAGTTTATTATCCTTCACTGAAGGTGTAGGTTGACTTCCAAAAATTCTAATCTTTATCGCTTCAAACATAGCTTTTGTGATTTCTTATTTCAAAACTATGTAAACTTTTGGTTTTTAGTTTTGTCGCCGATGTAATTCAGATGTAACTCGATCCGGATCTATTTGTCAAAAATTTAGTTGAAAGAAATCGAATTCCTTATTTAAAAACTTCGCTGGTCGTGGGTTTTCCTATTTTTGAGGAACTTGGTCGAAATTTTGGTCCAAATGCGATCTTTTTGTGGCCCGGGTCTTCAATGAATGAAAAGACCGTCAAAAGGAAAATCACAGATTTCTCTACCTTTTTCTCTGAGCTTCTAACATCTTTTTAAGATCGCTTTTAGAAAAGTACCTTCCGTTGACGATTACTGCATTTATCTTTTGGGTATTGCTGATATCTAACAAAGGATTGTCATCCAGGATCAACAGATCGGCCAGCTTTCCAGCCGTTACGGAGCCCAACTCATTTTCTTTATATAAAAATCTGGCAGGATTGATCGTGGCGGTTTGAAGAGCCTGCAAGTTTGTCAAGCCTGCATGTTGTAAATTGATTAGTTCCTGCTGTAGTCCAAAGCCTGGAACGCAAAAAGGATTATTGACATCCGTTCCTGCTAATATCAATACACCTTCATCCATAAGAAATTTTGCAGCTGCCCCGAACGTCTGTTCAAATTCTGTTGGGAATGCCGACGACTGATGCATCCAATAATCCACGAATCCGAGACTCAAATAGTTCAGACCTTGGATACGTTGAGCCATCAGATTGCTATTTTCGCTTCGCCCTTGCGCAAGCGTTAAAGTGGGAACAATTGCAACTCTATTTTTGAGCATTTCGTTCAAGACCGATGAAGGCAGATAAAAATCCTTTGCTCTAACACCAAGCGGTTCATTATGAACCATAAATTCAGGATTCTTGGTGGAATGCACAGTATCTAAATAATGACGTGACCAAAGTAATAATTCAGCCTCTTTACCCGTGAGATAACGATTGATATTGAAATTGTGTTCAAAACTCCTTTGCCCTGCATCCAGTGCCTCTTCCAATCCAATTTCTATAGGTAAATGCCCTTCCAAAGGGATTCCCATTTTCTTGCATTCATCGGCGATTGCCAAATAAACCGGCTCCCTTACAAGGGAATAGATTTTAATGAAGTCATAACCAGCCTTTGACAAACTATCTACATAATCGCGTCCTTGGATTTCATTTGCAGCTGAGAGCGCGTGTGAAAAAAAAGGCTTGCTCCCATCAATGATAGGGCTTCCAATGATCATCCGTGGGCCAGTAAACTTCCCAGACTTGATTTCATTTCTCAACTTTAGCATTTCCTCACTGCCCCACATGTCCCTTATCCCGGTAACGCCATTGGCGAGAAAAAGGGGTATATATTCGTAACGGTTGGAACTGTCATCGCCGGCATCATGGATATGCATATCCCAGAGACCCGGTATTACGTATTTACCTGAACAATCATAAATCGGTGCAACTGAAATTTTGATCGGCCGGCGAGTTATATATTTAATAGTATTGCCTTGAATATAGATAGTTTGGTCTTTTAAAATATTCCCGTTTTCAACACCGATAACATTGATATGACTAAGGTAATACTGCCCATAAACAGGCAAATAAGAAAAGAAAATAATACATGATATAAAAGTCCTGAACACTTAATTTGAATTATCGAACATGAGTTTGATGAATAAAGGTATTCATCCCTTTTAAAAAATGGTGTGCGATAAATTCCCAAAATCGGGTTCTTCTCCCTCCGCTTCCTAATAAAATCTCAAAATCTTCCGCAAACTAATGGTTATTACAATGTTAGATTGAAGGCCGCTTAAAGTCAACAAGACAGTGGTTCGAGAGTTGTATCGTAAAACATGCAGAGCTAACCATAAATCTTTAAAACCCATTAAACTAAAGGGTTTTCTCTCGTTCTGGGATTTACGAAAAAAAAATTACCACCGATCACTTCAGCCGGATGAAATACCATTTACCTTGCCCGATTTAAAGTATTGATTTGCAGGAAGCCTGAATTAAATAAAAGGTTCAGAATTTTGAATCAGGATGTGCTTTACCCCAGTAGATGGAGAGAACAATCTGATAAATCAGAAAATATACAATTAACATAACCGCTTGTCGGGCATCAAAATGAATCAAATGCATAAATTTCTTTTTAAGGTGTATGTCATTTCTGCACTTATGATGTCTGTAGCCGGATCTTCGAAAGCTCAGTACATAAATATCATACCTTACCCCAGCCAGGTTGCCCTATTAAAAGGGAATTGTGTTCTGTACAATTCACAGCTTTTTACAAATAACAAAGAGCTATCGGTGTTACTTCAATATTTCAATGAAGAAATTGGCCTGCAAGAAAAAAACAACGATAAACCAAAACAGGTAATAGACCTGAAAATTGTGCCTTCTTCGGAAGTATATGGCTCCTATGTATTGGTGACATTTGAAAAGCGGGTGGCCATCACTGCTCCTGATTCTTCAGGATTGTTCAATGGGCTGATTACCTTGTTACAGCTTTACAAATCAGCAAATCGGGTAAATAATAAACTGGTATTGCCGCATTTGGTTATTCATGATCAGCCGAGGTTCGCCTGGAGGGGATATATGCTGGATGAGTCGCGGCATTTTTTTGGAAAACAAATAGTAAAGGAATTACTGGACTGGATGGCTTTTTACAAGTTGAACCGTTTTCACTGGCACCTGACCGATTCCCATGGTTGGAGGGTAGAAATAAAAAAATATCCATTGTTGACTACCGTCGGAGGCAAAGGGAATTTTACAGACTCGATGGCCAGTCCCGCCTATTATACCCAGGAGGAAATCCATGAAATCGTTGAATATGCAAAGGCCAGGTTTATTACCGTTATACCTGAGATAGATATGCCCGGACATGCAACTGCAGCAAACCGTGCTTACCCAACATTTTCCGGTGGCGATGCACCAGGGTATCCTGCTTTTACCCTCGATCCGGCCAACGAAGAAACCTATGCTTACTTAACCGGTATTCTTGAGGAAATCAGATCTCTTTTCCCGTCTGGAATAATACACATCGGAGGCGATGAGGTTGCTTTTGGCATTGCCGCATGGGAAAAAAATCCCGGGGTTGCCAAACTAATGGCAGCAAATCAAATGACTGATTTAAATCAAGTAGAACATTATTTCCTCAGAAGAATCGGAGACAGCGTTTTAAAATTCAGTAACTATCTGATGTGTTGGGATGAAGCAGTTTCTGCAGGGTTGCCTGTTGGTAATACTTATATAAGTTGGTGGCGACAGAATAAACCTGAAAGCTTAAATGAAGCCATTTCAAAAGGCTACAAAGTGGTTTTATGTCCACGATTACCCCTTTATCTTGATTTTGTACAGGATAGTACACACAGATCTGGCAGAAAATGGGATAAGAAATACAATTCATATCTTGATATTTATCATTTCCCGGAAAATTCAATAGCAGCAGATTTGTCCAATAAAACCAATATACTTGGCCTGCAGGGAAATTTGTGGACTGAAACCGTTATCTCAAAGAAAAGATTGCAGTATTTAGTATTCCCAAGAATGGCTTCGCTTGCAGAGGCTGGCTGGGTGGCCAGCTCGGCTAAAGATGACAGTCATTTTAATACAAGATTGAAAGCCCATTTATTGTTCTATGATGAGAAAAATATTTATTACTATAATCCTTTCCATCCGGATCAACATCCGGAACCTGTAGATGTAAACGGACACTAACTTTTTCAAAGGTCATTGCAAGCGCTTTTACAGTAAGTTTCTGAAAATTATTTATTCAGCGGGAAAATTTGGATGGATTGGCAAAAAAACCGATCGGTACAATGCAACTGGAAGCGCCATGACGTTAAGAAAGAGGGTAAACAGCTCATCCGGGTTAATTAGCATACGTTGCGGCAGCAACGACATAGCTCACTACCAGGCTGTCTGCCAATCCTGATTTGCCTCCGCAACCAATAACCTGTTTGTAGCCTGGCGGAATCCCTGAGAGTTTAATGGTGGAGGTGGTTGAAAACTCATTGTTTGTTTCTTTTTTTAGGATCGTCACATTTATCTTTTGTGTACCATTATTTTTTACGCCCATTTGCAGCATTGCCCCACTGCAATTTCCCTTAACTGTAGAATAAATGACGGTATCCTTTTTTGCATCTTTCTGTTGCACCTGCCTTGCATCCCGGAATGCAAGTAGGAAACAAAATGAACTGATCAGCAGGGAAATAAGAAGTCGATTGAGCTTTTGCATAGACAGGTTTTATTCATTCATCTTCAAAAACCACACCAGTCACATCACACATCAGAAGTCTAAACCAATCTTCGGAATTTCCAAGACTTTCCAGATTCGACGGTCTAACGACCTGAATCATTTGATAACAATCCCTTCACTAAATGATCAGAAAGATTAGTTGTAAATCCTGAAAATACTGGTTACAGTCGGTAACCTTTCCCCGAGCGACTACAAGTCTACCTATTTCTAGGTATATAAAAACTACCTATAAGTAGGTATTTTTTTATGACAAAAGCGAGTTTACTTTCAAACTTGAATATTTCGTACTCGTGCAGACACTATAAATCGTGTGTCGTCTAACAGATAGTATCCACCCTTTTTAACTTATAGCTTGGCATAGTTCTAAGAAATTCCTACTATTTAATGAAGTAAGGAACAGGCTTTGACTTCGAAGTGACGTCTTCATATTAATAAATTTAGCCTTTTTTACCATCACCTTTTTAACCAGTTTTATGAAAAGAAAACATTACTTAAGTTTTATTGCTGTTATTGCCATTTTTGGATTATTTACCTCTTGCAAAAAAAATGTCCCTGAACTCTGCAATTGTAGCCCGGATAACCTGGTTATCAGCTCTTCGGTATTCTCCACCGGGTTTAACAATCCCAGGGGACTGAAATTCGGTCCGGATGGATATCTCTATGTTGCAGAAGGTGGTATTGGCGGATCAAATCTCACAACCTGTACACAGGTCGTTCCTCCTGTAGGGCCTTATACAGGTAGCCAAACGGGCTCACGTATTTCAAGAATCGGGCATGAAGGCATTCGTGCCACATTTGTAGACAACCTGCCATCCAGCCAAACGTCGGTCGCTACCGGATCTGAAGTTCAGGGAGTCGGGGATGTTGCATTTATTGGCAACACATTGTATGGATTGCTATCTGGCGCAGGTTGTTCTCATGGAGTAGTAGGAATACCCAATGGGGTTTTTAAAGTTAAGCCTAACAGATCCTGGGAACTGATTGCCAATATGAGTGAATTCTATATGAATAACCCGACAGCCCATGAAAACCCCGCAGATTTTGAACCGGACGGTACACCCTATAGTATGAATGCAGTAAATGGGGATTTATATTTAATGGAACCAAATCATGGAGAATTGGACAGGATAACACCACAAGGAAATATCAGCCGGGTAATTGATATTTCTGCTAGCCAGGGACATATCGTTCCGACCTGCCAGGTATTTCATAATGGAAATTTCTATGTAAGTAACCTGGACACTTACCCGCTCTCTAACCTTTCCTCAGTTTACAAAATAACGCCTAATGGACAAATCAGTGTGATCGCAACTGGTTTTTCAGCCGTATTGGGAATCTTATTTGATGAAGTTGGGGGCATGTATGTGCTCGAAAATACAACCGGAAATCCTTTCCCTACTGCCGGAACTGGCGATATTTTACGTTTCGATCCTTCCGGGGAAAAGATGACCATTGCTTCAGGCCTCAATTATCCAACAGCGATGACATTCGGTCCGGATAACAAACTATACGTTTCAATCTGGGGCTTTAACGGTGCTCCCGGACAGGGAGAAATCTGGCAATTTGATGTCACTTGTGCAAAAACCTATCACGGAGTTAAAAAAATACTACAGATTAGTAATTTATTCCTTTGACGGGTTATCTTCTCCAATGATCTTATCGTATCCACCATGGCTGGGTTAAATCAGTAATGATTTAATTCAGCCATTTAATTTTTAGTCAAACCAGGTCAGCGACAGCACAAGTCTTTCACCAATTGCTTCGAAATCATAAACAGGAGCAGTTATTGATGATTCAGAATTAAATCTCTAAAAAGAAGTACCTTTTGCATCCGAGTTTTTACACATATAAACCACTGGTTTTTCGCTATAATTCAGATTTCTGTGTTAAAAATACTAGTACTTAGATGAGGTGTTTTATTTTTTTAGTTTTAATGTTTGTTTCATTTGCCTCATATTGTCAATTGCCTGGCGATTCATTGAAAAGGTATTCATACGGAATTATGAGTTTTAGTAATAAAGGAGTTAAGGGGCAATTTGGAACATGTTTTTTTATCAAAAAGAATTCTCTTTTATTTTTGGTTACGGCTAAGCATGTGCTTTATAAATGCGATTCATCTTCAGACAAAGTTTATTCACCGTATAATTTCGCTATAGTACAAATACCGCATCCCCTCGATATTATACAAATTTCAATTCCGCTGAGAACTGACTCTTGTATGCCTATCGAAAAAGATACTGACCTTCTGGTAATTAGTGTTGATCCTTCCTGGTCGAATAGAATTAACTCCGTTGAAGAATTTATGGAACCACAATTTAGTCATGTATGGGATGCAGAAATATTTGGTCAAGGATGGCATACCGATTCCATCAGGCTGACCTTTGACAATCAACATCATATTCATTTGCCAGCCAACTCCTTTAAAATTGAAGAAGTAGCGAGGTATGAAAATTCCAACCTTATTGACAGTGTTGATTACATGTTTACAATGAAAGAAATTTATAAAAATAAAAGCATTAACGGATTTTCCGGATCCCCCGTCTTTTTACAAGATAAAAATTCGAAAAAATGGAGAATAGCAGGAGTTTTAGTTGGTGTCGCTAATGCTTCAAATAGTATCAAAAAAAGATTATTTGTTGTCAAACAAGAATATATCTCGAATTATATTAATGACTTAATTTCGAAAAGTCCTAATTGACGAAGGGTCAGACCCGTTGTCCAATAAAGCGCGTCTCCAAAACAAAATTTCTCACGCGATCAAAGGTGTTTGACGATTCAGGTTATGCTTTTTTTAATCGCTGGCTCTCACCAAATTTTGTTTCAATAATTTCTGATCTACGTCTGCCAGCTGTGGGGGTCCGAGGTTTATTGTGAGTTTGTCCAATTTGCCAGTGAACTTGAATGGAACCTGATAGTCTTTATCTTCTACCGGTGTGCGCAAGTCAATCCCCACATCAAATGTTTCATCAATTGTCATCAGGAAAGGAATACTTTTTGGTATTTTGTTTGTTGCAACCGCATTTCCGTCTACTTTTAAAACGCCTGTCCCACCCTTTCCAAATCCTGGTCCGTCATAAGTAAATTCGAATTCTATTGTATGTTTCCCTGGTCCAAGAACCTGCTTGCCTTCCCAGCGAAACCTTACAAGATCAAGGGCGTTATACACAAATACTGGTTTTCCCTTTAGTAAATAAAGTCCATAACCGCCAAATCTTCCTCCCAGTGTATTAATCATTCCTTCTGCTCCACCCTGAGGCACTTCAATGTCTGCGGTAATAGAGTATGATTTATTGAGAATGCTCGGTGCATCACTGGGCGGAATACCGGGCAATGTTCCAGAATAGGTAAACATTGTGCGTCCTGCGGTTGCACTTGGTCTAGGTGTTATTAAACGTTCCAGGACCGTATTGTCCAATGGAAAGACGTTGTATTTTGTAGCTTCTACCAGAAATCTTTCTTGCATATCCCTTAACTTGTCCGGCATTTTTGCTGACAAATCATTGCTTTCAGAATAGTCCTCTGCGATATTGTATAGTTCCCATTTATATCCGTTCACAACATCCTCAGGCAACTTTACCGTACCCAGTAACCATGGAGCGGCTGGTGGTGTTGTGCAGGCAACCCATCCATCGTGATAGATCGCCCGGTTTGCAAACATTTCAAAATACTGCGTGCTTCTTGTTGAGGGCACACTAGTATTTGCCTTATCCCAGGTGTATGCCATACTAACCCCTTCAATTGGTTTTTGAGTTACACCGTTGACCGTCTCCGGTTGTGGAATGCCGGTTGCTTCCAAAATAGTGGGTACGATATCGATTATATGATGGAACTGTGTTCTGATGCTGCCTGCATCTTTGATTTTATTTGGCCAGGCAATACACATACCCTGACGGGTTCCGCCAAAATGAGAAGCTACCTGTTTAGTCCATTTAAATGGACAGTCAAAAGCCCAGGACCAGGCGACGGACATATGAGGATAAGTAAGGTCAGATCCCCAGGCATCATATGCTTTCATCTGTTCTTCAATCGGAAGTTCTAGAATTCCATTGTAAGCTGTCATCTGGTTAAATGTGCCCATTGTAGTTCCTTCTGCACTTGTACCGTTATCTCCGCTGATATAAATAATCAGCGTGTTATCCAATTTGCCCATATCTTCCACCGCCTGAATCACCCTTCCAATTTCATTGTCAGTATAAGCAACATATGCCGCGAATACTTCAGCTTCCCGAGCGTATAGTTTTTTCTGTTCGGGTGTCAGTGATTCCCATTTAGGCAAAATATCTGGCCAGTCAGTTAAATTTGTTTCCGGAGGAATAACTCCCAGTTTTTTTTGATTCTCGAATATTTGCTCCCGCATCGCATTCCATCCCATGTCGAATTTGCCTTTGAATTTATCTATCCATTCCTTCGTGGGTTGGTGTGGCGAATGGGTTCCACCGGGAACATAATATAAAAAGAATGGTTTGTCCGGTGCTGCTGCATTTAGTCCCTGCATATATGAAATGGCTTCATCAGCCAGATCAGTTGTCAGATTATAACCGGGTTTCCCGATCCAGGGAAATACCTGCGTTGTGTTCTTAAAAAGATAGGGCGTCCATTGATCAGTTTCACCTCCCATAAATCCATAAAAATATTCAAAGCCCATCCCGATCGGCCATTGGTCAAATGGACCGGCGGTGCTGTATTGATAAGCGGGTGTATTGTGATTTTTGCCAAACCATGAAGTTGAATACCCATTTTCCTTCAGAATTTCACCGATCGTTGCATTCTCAGGTCCAATAACAGAATTATATCCTGGATATCCCGTCGATTGTTCCGAAATAATTCCAAAACCAACTGAATGATGATTTCTTCCTGTAATCAAAGCTGCTCTTGTAGGTGAACAAAGAGCAGTGGAATGAAATTCGGTATATCTAATGCCCATTTTTGCAATCCGATCCATCGAGGGCGTGGGAATGACTCCGCCGAAAGTTCCCGAAACTCCATAACCTTGATCGTCAGTCATGATGAGCAGTACATTCGGAGCACCTTTCGGTGGAACAATTTTAGGACCCCAAAACGGTTTTGAATCCCTCGCGCTAAGATTAATAGTGCCGCCGAATGGAGGTAGTGTACCGGGGAGGTGTTTACCGTCCACCGTTGTAGTTGCGCTGGGTGAACCAGGCGTACCGGTAGTTTGTTGAGCGAAGCCCTCCTTTAAACCAAGGGTTGCCGCAATTATGAAGGCAATATAAATGGCCTTCTTTAACACTGAGAATTTCATAAACATGGTGCTTAGTTTTTATTTTTAGGAAAGGTAAAAGCAGTATGGAAGTAGGCCGTTTATTTTGACCTATTTCAATATATTTGAACTAGCTAGATCGTCATCATATGGGATAACACGGACGAGTGAGAACTAACAGCCATTACAATCGATCAAAAAAACAAGGATGGGTAAGAATTAGCAGAATTTAGAGACTAAAATTTAATTTAGTTAGATTTTGGTTTATTTCAATAATTATTTTTTCAGGTTTTTAATTTTCTGAAATATGGGATTCTTTAAAATTAGGATTGCACAGGAAAGTTAACATGGTAGCTCTTACGAAATTTTCGTTTTGTGTTATTAAACTGTAAATGGCTCGTAGATGTTCATTTTAAAATAAAATTGGATGTACTTGGGTAATTTATCTAGAGGAAACATGATTCTGGAGATCCGGCAGGGACTCAACCTTTGCGTAAAAATCAGTTTCAATAGTCTTTCAGAAAGTTAGCTTTAAGAAAATAATATATTAATTATCAAAAAGTTATGAACGTCATACTTTCATAGGTTCTCTAAGTCCTGTAGGATATTTTCAAACCTTTTAGATCCGTTTATTTAAATGAGTTTTGCCTTTTTATCATTTTGTCATTGACATTCCCATAACGGCGCTTGTCCAACCTCACGACGCATTTCTCCCACCAAATGTCATTTTCTCCCCCGTTTGATCGAGCAACCTTCACTAGTTTTACAAAAAAATGTTATGCGAAAAATTATAGTAACTGAATTTATCACCCTCGATGGCGTTATCGAATCTCCTGGTGGCAATGAGACCGATCATCCCCATGCCGGCTGGCAGTTTAAATACAATTCCCCGGACACTGGGAAGTACAAGGTTGATGAGCTTTCCAGCGTAGATGCTTTGTTGCTGGGCAAAACCACATTTGAAGTTTTCGCTGGTTATTGGCCTAAGCAGACAGGTGCCGAATTCGCTGATCCCATCAACCGGCTGCCGAAATATGTCGTCTCTCGAAGCCTGCAAAAAGTTGAATGGAACAACAGCCATATCCTTCGAGACGTGGCCAAAGACGTCGCAGCGCTCAAGAAGTCCGATGGTGGCAATATCCTTGTCTATGGGAGCGCTACCCTGGTTAAGGCCTTGCTTCACCACGACCTCATTGACGAGTTGCGATTGATGGTATATCCCCTCTCGATCGGGGGTGGAATAAGGCTTTTTGACGACAACCGGGAATTGAAGAAATTCGGACTCAAACACTCCCGTGTGACCGACAACGGTATTCTTATTCTCGAATATCAGCCAAGTATTTGACTCAGAATCTGGTCGCCCCATATATACCGAAAGCCAAAAATGATTATCATTAGGTGGGTAACCTGTAAATAATGATTCAAATAAGACTTCATGTACTAATAGGAATTTTGCTGTTTTCAGGAAAATTATTTTCCCAACCAATAAATCCCAATGACTTAGTAGGCAAATGGATGCTTACTACGGATACTTCGATTTCTAAAAAAGTCCAAAGCTGGGATTTTAAAAATGATAGTGTATTAATTATCACAGAAATCACAAATCAAGATACCTTCCATATTGGGTGGCAGCTAGTACACCCATCTAAAAATGTTTCTATTTTAAAAATTCATCGCTATTACAAAAGCTGTGGTAATATTTATTTATATTTTCTATCACATAGCCAAAGAAAATTCTAAGCAATACAATTTGAAAATCTTTAAATCTGAAGCCGGGAGTTATCAAGGCAAGTGGGAAAGGAAAAATGAAGATCCCATACTATTTTATTTGAATAAAATCGATTGAATCTTAATGGTAGTCCTCATTACCCGAACCCAAATACTACTACTTACCTGTTGTGAATATTATTTCTGGATCAAGGAGACCTTATTTATCTTTAAGACCCAAGGAGCAGAGGCCACTTATGCCTAAAAAGGCCCAATGGTAAAAGCACAATCGGAAAAGTGGATTAGATAATTTGCAAAGTCAATAGAACGAAAATCTGGATCGAGTCACAAAAATCTCAAAACAATGAATACGGAAAACACCACTTTAATGAGAGCTGCCCGAGAATCACTAAAAGGTCAGTGGGGTTTGGCCATAGGCACATTTTTGATCTTTACGTTGCTTACTTCAGCTCCCGGCTCCGTCAGAGCACATGGCTCCTTCCTGACAATTAGCTCGACCCTGACCCTAATCATTGGTGGACCGTTATCACTTGGCGCAGCCATTTTTGCCCTTACCATTTCCCGAGGTAAAGAAGCAAGGTTGGAGCAAATCTTTCAAGGATTTAATAATTTCTCAAATGCTTTTGTTGCCTACCTACTTTTAGCCCTTTACATATTATTGTGGACTCTCCTGCTCATCATACCCGGAATAATAGCCGCCTTGGGTTATTCCATGACGTTTTACATTATAGCGGATGATCCAAACATCAAACCTCAGGATGCATTAAACAAGAGCAAAACCATGATGAACGGGCACAAATTGAAACTCTTTTATTTGGGGCTGCGATTTTTTCTCCTGGCATTGCTATGTATTCTTACTCTTGGAATAGGATTCCTTTGGTTGGTTCCCTATGTTCACGTGACCATGGCCAAGTTTTACGATGATATCAATGGAAATGAATTGCAGTTTGCTTAACACCTTTCAAGGGCCAAGAGACCAGCGTTCTAAATAGCGCTTATCCAACCAGAAGAAATGAAGGAGCAAGGAAGATGGAAAACTTATCATTCTAGCCGTTGATACTGGAACACAGTATTCAGATTACGCTGAAGTCGGATCAATAGAGCATGAAATTCCAAACAATGATTTTGGATTGCCCAATGTACTGAGAATGTGCTTTGTTAGGTGGGCAAAGAAAGGCAGGAACTTAAAGGATTAAAGGACCAAATGGTGGAATTTGACCAGCAAATAAAAGTATTCAACCGACGCTGCAAACCGTCAAAAACCTTGCACGTAAGCCCTTGTTGCTTGCAATAACAAATCATTAATAAACGAGGCGCCCTTTCTGCACAATAAAAAACTGAATTCTTTTTATAGAGCCCCATCGATTTTTATTTCGGTTTTAAAGCATTCCGAATGAAGGGTTTACAAATCGGGCGCCTTTGATTTTTTGAGGCTCTCTTCCCCTCTTGCTGCCGGTCGGTCATTTTATAGAGTGTGGCATAAATATTGGAAAATGGAAACAGGATACATATTTAATTGGCGAAATCAACGTTAATATCTGTATTCCATTTTTACAAAACCAAATGATCTTAAAAAAAACTGTATGAAAAAATTAGTATTCTTATTTTCTGTTTTGGTGGTAACCGCTTCGGTTGCCATGGCACAATTACCTCCACCGGCCGCCATCAATATTGAGGTCATCGTTGGCAACAGACCGCCCGCACCCAATGAGGCACAGTTGATGAGAGCCGAAGAAGCCAATCATCCCAATATCACCGCAGCAATGCATGATATTGAAAAATCCATGAAGGCTTTGCACAATGCTCCGGATGATTTTGGAGGACGCAAGGCACAAGCGGAATCCGATCTAAAGCAGGCGTGGATTTCCTTGAGAAAAGCATTATACTATCGTTTGTATAAGGATACCCACTAACATGAGGATAAGCCTTTAAAACTACCTTTCTTTTGCTACAATGCCCTTCTAAAAGAAGGGCATTGTGTTTTCAATATGGCACCGCTATGATTTCTAACTATGATTTATTTCTTCCAAATGCGTATGCTTGCCGTTTTTTACTCCATGGCCGCAACGTTTGAGCGGTAATTTGTCTTTTTGATCGATAAACAGGGGAGAATATTCAATGACCGTATCTGAACTATCCAATCCATAGGCTTTTTGATCGCTCTGAGCCAGACCCTTGATGGAGAAATAGGAATCCAAAATAAAATCTTCCTTCACCGGCAGTTCGTTTTCTACAGAAAGGAACCGCTCAATGATAATGTAGTTGATGTCGGCATGGAAATTCCCCTTTTCCATCGACTCATATTTGGAGACAAATTCAAGCTCACAATTTTGTACCATCTCCTGCATGACTTTTTTGAAGAGCTTGTGGATGCGGGGCTGAACCCTGAATCCAAGCCTGAATTCAATGCGTATCAGTTTGTCTTTGATGATCTCGATTACATCATACTCCATGGTATAAGGGGCATCAGAAATATCAATATGGATAAACCAATAGATATCCGCCCTTTTGGGTTTTTTGTTGAATATGGAATCCATGATTCTTTGTTCTATCTGCATTTCCATATTTGCTTTGGTGAGATAGACCAGATGGGTGGCATATTTCGGAATCTCTTTGTCGTTGCTCAGTCCCACCAAGTCCTTGCTGAATTTACTGATATTTACAAAATTCAAATACCGGTTGGTGATTTTGCGGGCGTTGAACCAGATATACATGATAAATACCAAACCAAATTCAAAGAACAGAAACATCCATCGCTGTTTGATCTTGGCCACGTTGGCAACGAAAAAAGCAGTCTCCACCGTAAAAAAGATGCCAATGATGACCATGATCAGCACCATATTCCATTTGCGCACAAATTTCATATATCCGAACATCAGGGCCGTAGTCATCATCATGGCGATGATGATGGAAAACCCATAGGCGGCTTCCATATGCTCCGATTTTCTGAAATAAAACATCATCCCAACACACCCGATCCATAAAATGGTATTGATACTCGGGATATAGATCTGTCCTTTGATGGCCGTCGGAAATTTAATTTTGACCTTGGGCCAGAGATTCATGCTGATGGCTTCACTGATCAGGGTAAAGGATCCGCTGATCAGGGCCTGACTGGCAATGATCGTGGCCAGGGTGGCTATGACGATTCCGGTCAGCAAAAACCAGTGAGGCATGAGTTCATAAAATGGATTTAAACCACCCAATAGACTCGTCTTTTGAGCGAGTATCCATGCGCCCTGTCCCATATAGTTTACGACCAGGGCCACTTTAACAAATATCCAGGTCAACCGAATATTTTTCTTTCCGCAGTGACCCAGATCGCTGTACAGCGCTTCGGCACCGGTTGTGCATAAAAAAACAGCGCCTAATAACCAAAATCCTTTTGGATAGGTCGTAAGCAGTTTAATGCCGTAATATGGGCTCAGGGAAGCCAGGATTCCCGGATTATGCATAATCGGAATCAAGCCCAGCACTAAAATCATGGAAAACCAAATCATCATGATCGGACCAAAAGAAGATCCGATGATCTTGGTACCGAAGCGTTGAAAGAAAAAAAGCAAGCTGATGATACCAATAACTATTCCAACCGTCAGGTTGTTTCCTGGTACAATGGCGTTTTCCAGTCCGTGAACACCATTGAGTCCTTCTATGGCCGAAGCCACCGAGATGGGTGGGGTAATGATGCCATCTGCCAGCAAAGTCGCAGCGCCGATGATGGCCGGTATGTAGGCCTTTTTTCCGAAACGCCGGACGAGCGCAAACAAGGAAAAAATTCCTCCTTCTCCTTTGTTGTCCGCCTGGAGCGTCAGAAACACGTATTTAAAAGTGGTCTGTAGGGTCAGCGTCCAAAAAACACAGGAAATGCCTCCATAAACCAACAAAGTGGATATGGGTCTTTCGCCCAAAATAGCCTTGAAAACATAAAGGGGGGAGGTTCCTATATCGCCATAAATGATACCGAGGGCTACCAATAACGTGGCGACTGTGACTTTAGAAAAGTGACCATGGCCTTCTAATGAAGCAGAACTATCTGGTTTTGGCATAATGATACGAGGCTGCCGACAAATGAAGTGCCGGAAAGCTCAACGGCCAATTGCCGTCGCCCAAAACAGGCCATGGACAAGGGTTGCAGGATTAATCCACAAAAAAGACTTTTTTCCACAATGGTTTACTACCCTACCATAATGACATGGTAATTTATCAAAATGAAAAAGAGAATACTAGTTCAGGGTCGCCGTATTTCGATGGTTATCCGAGATTTTAAGACTGAAGCCAAAAGTACTGCCGGTTCCTACTTCGCTGTCTACCCATATCTTACCTTCCTGCGCCTCGATAAATTCTTTTGAAATAGCCAGGCCCAGACCGCTGCCATTGTGTTCATGCTTGCCTGGAACCTTAAAATACCGATCAAAAATTTTTGGCAGGTAACGCTCATCGATTCCCTGGCCGTGATCCCTGACCGTGAACGAAACAGAATCATTTTTCCGATGGACCTCTACTTCGATATGATTTCTTTCCGAGGAGAATTTTATGGCATTGGTTAGAAAATTGATCAAAACCCAGGTACTCTTTTCAGGATCAGCCTGGATGGCCGGAATCGACGAATCCATATCCAGAATCAAGGAAATATTTCGCTGGTTGGCCTGGAGCTGAACAGCCTGAAAAGCCTGATCGATGATTTGCTTGGCGTCTGTAGGCAATAATTTCAACTGGATTTTACCGGTTTCAAGTTGCGTCATATTTAAGAGCTCTCCGGTTATTTTCAGCAGCCGGTCGCTGTCATCCCGAATGCTGTCGAGCAGTTCCTTTTGATCGGCAGTAAGCACTCCCACCTTTCCCCCGCCCAGCAATTGGGCGCTCAGTTTGATGGAGGAAATGGGTGTCTTCAATTCGTGGGAAATGGTGGCGATGAAATTTGTTTTTGCCTCACTGAGTTCGTGAAAGGGTGTGATATTGCGCAAGACGATCACGTGACCGATAACCGTATTGTTGCTGGTCACATTGAGTAGGTCCTTGCTAAAATAACTTTCCTTGTTGTCTGCAAATATTTTCAGCTCCTGCTTGTCTGTATTCTCTACAAGCAAGGTCCGCATCAGGTCATTTTTTTAAAGCCAGGTCGGGGGCGTATTTACCAATAATCTCACCCTCTTTCATGCCGATCAGTTTTTCAGCCACCGCATTTAAGAAAAGCACGTTTCTCTTGTCATCAAAACCGATGATGCCATCCCGCATTTGGTTGATGATGGTTTCTATCCGGCTCTTTTCAAATTTAATCTGGGACAGGTTGCTGTGCTCGTATTCATCCAACCGGGAGGCCATATCATTGAAGGATTTTGCCAGGTCACCAAACTCGTCTTTTTGTTTGATCACGATCCGGTTTGAATAGTTCTTGTTGGCAATGGCTTTGATACCTTCTGATAGTTTCTGAATCGGCCCTGAAATAACGCCCGGTAGATTGAAAATGAAAGTAAAAGATATCAGGGTGAGTACCGTAAATATCACCGTAAGCCACAACTTATCTGAATCCGCGGTTCGCTGGGCCGCATTGTATTTTCGAAGAATGGCCATCTCATTCAGATCAGAAATCTGGGTCAGAGAAGCCCGGATTTCGGGATAATTCGTTGAATCGTTGATATCAGCCTTTAGTTCATTGAAGTTCTTTCGAAGTTCCTGTGTAGCGTCCTTCTCTCCTATCTCCGTGATGTTGTTCTCCTGTTTTTTCAGATTTTCTTCAAAAACAGCAATGGCATCCTTCCGTATTTTCACTTCATCAAGGGCTTTCATCATATTGTTGGTATAGACCATCGATTCGTGGTTGTTGGTCAATACCAGGTTGGCATCCCGGCTCAGGCGATTGATGCTGACGATGCCCAGTATCCCAAATACCAGGATGACAACGAAAAGAAAAGTGAGCCCCACCGACAATTTTGTTTTTAGTCTCATATAAAAATTATGAAAGTATGACCACGTCGATATTCGCCGCAGATAATTTATTAAGCAAACGGTTGAAGGCACCCGTATTCATAATGATGTTTAAGAGTTTCAGATGAGGTTTGCCGATACAAATCGTGGTAATCGATTTTTCTTCGGCGGTCTGAATGATGGCCCCGGCAATATTGTCCTGCTTTACCCGGATCACTTCGGCACCCAATTCCGTAGCCAGTTTGAAATTGTTGATCAGGTGCCTTTGAGCGGCCAGACCGATTTTATCCCCGTCTTCCTTGGAGGTCTGTACATACAATACCCACCATTTGGAATGATAGTAAGTTGCCAGTCTTGCAGTTTTGCGGATGACCTTGGAAGCGGTTTCGTGATTGCTGCTGATGCAGGAAAGGAAATTTTCCGGCTTCAAATGGGCACTTTTGGGCAGCTCCGTTTCAATTTTGCGTTCAACCTGGGAAGCAACTTCTTTGAGCGCCAACTCCCGCAACTGAAGAATTTTATCGGGTTGAAAAAAGTTCCGGATGGCTGTCTCAATTTTATCCTTAGAATAAATTTTGCCTTCCTTTAAACGGGTGACGAGTTCATCGGCCGTCAGATCTATGTTCACGACCTCATCTGCCGCTTTCACCACACTGTCCGGAATCCGTTCCGCTACTTCTATACCCGTAATATTTTTGATCTCTTTTTGAAGACTCTCGATATGCTGAATATTCACCGCTGAAATGACATTGATGCCCGCATCGAGTACATCCATGACATCCTGCCAACGTTTCTCATTTTTACTGCCTTCAATATTGGTATGGGCGAGCTCATCAATAACGACGACCTCGGGATGAAGATTCAAAATTGCCTGGACATCCATTTCCTCCAGATTCTTGCCCTTGTAAAACAATTCCCTGCGGGGTATGATCGGCAGTCCCTCCAGCAAAACCTGCGTTTCCATTCTCTTATGGGTTTCAATATATCCAATCTTTACATCCACGCCATTTCTCAGAAGACTATGAGATTCCTGGAGCATCCGGAATGTCTTTCCTACCCCAGCGCTCATTCCGATATAAATCTTGAATTTCCCACGCCTGGATTGTCGTATGAGGGTAAGAAATTCATCGGTATTTTTCTCCAGCGCAGGCATTATTTCAAATTCATTTTGTCCAGATCTATATTTAGTCGCAAGACATTTACCTTCTCTGTTCCCATGAATCCCAGCAATGGCGGGTCTATATGACTCTCAACCAAGGATCTTACCGCGTCTTCCGTCAACGCCCTGGATTTAGCGATCCGGGGGATTTGTACCCAGGCCGCTTCCTTAGAAATATCCGGATCCAATCCGCTTCCAGAAGCGGTAACCATATCTGAAGGCACTTGGCTTCTGTCGACCTGTTTGTTGTGAACCAGAAAACTGTCGATACGGGTGTTTACGTCTTTGAGGTAGTCCGGGTTGGTTGGGCCTTTGTTGCTTCCACTGCTTCCCGCTGCATTGTAACCGGCAGCGGAAGGCCTGCTCCAAAAATATTGATCCGCACTGAAGTTTTGTCCTTCCAGTGCATATCCGACTACTTTGCCTCCTATCGCAACGGATACCCCTTCTCCTTTTCCCGGGCTGGCCTGGGCAATACCCCAAATTACCAGCGAATAGATCCCGCAGAAGAAAAACACACAGGCAAACGTAAGGCGAATAGCTGGTATAATATGTTGTTTCATGGTGATAGCTTTTAAAACCAAACAGAAATGAATAAATCCAGTAGTTTAATACCAATAAAGGGTACGATGATACCTCCCAGACCGTAAATCAATAAATTCCGGCGCAGCAGCGCGCTGGCACCGATCGGTTTATAGGCGACACCCCGTAGGGCCAGTGGAATCAACAAAGGAATGATGATGGCATTGAAGACCACCGCTGAAAGGATTGCACTTTCCGGACTGTGCAGGCGCATAATATTGAGTGCTTGCAGACACGGTATGGAAACGATAAAAAGCGCTGGCACAATGGCAAAATATTTGGCCACATCGTTGGCAATGGAAAAAGTCGTAAGGGTGCCCCTGGTCATGAGCAATTGCTTTCCGATCTCTACGATTTCAATCAACTTGGTCGGATCGTTATCCAGGTCCACCATATTTCCGGCTTCCTTGGCCGCCTGGGTCCCGCTGTTCATGGCTACCCCCACATCGGCCTGCGCCAAAGCGGGTGCATCATTGGTACCATCACCCATCATGGCTACCAGTTTGCCGCCCTGCTGTTCTTTTTTGATATAATTCATTTTGTCTTCCGGTTTTGCCTCGGCAATAAAATCGTCCACTCCAGCTTTTTCAGCAATATATTTTGCCGTCAGCGGGTTGTCACCGGTGACCATCA
>JABDAN010000050.1:2525-23618 GCA_013289175.1 Bacteroidota bacterium | reverse complement strand
GCGGTCTGGGGATCATAGGGATTTTGCACCGTTACCTTTAGCGAATCTTGTTCTAGGGTGACCGTTATGGAAATGGTCACTTCTTCAGTCGTATCATAGAGTCCGAATTTGATGGCGTTTTCCACCACCGGCTGAAGCAACATGGGGGGAATGAGCAGGGGAAGGCTTTTTTCATCTCGGACAATGGAAGTGGAGAGCCGGTGCCCGAAACGCACTTTTTCGATATCCAGATAGAGCTCCAGGGACTGGAGTTCTTCTTCCATTTTCACCCAGTCCTCCTCCTCTTTTCTCAGGGTGGTACGCAGAAAATCCGATAACTGGTGGATCATTTTTCTTGCCTGGGATGGATCGGAGACAATCAGGGCACTGATGGAGTTGAGGCTATTGAATAAAAAATGGGGTTGCAACTGCTGACGGAGTTTGTAGAGTTCAGCATCCCTGCTGAGTTTTTCCGCATCGTTTTTCCGCTGGCGGTTTTCCTGCTCTTCCTGTTGGGTATACCAGAGCACGCAGATAACCGCCATGCAGCCGACCATCAAAAAAGCAAATCCGAGCCGGATCCAATAGGCGTTGGCCAAAAAAGGGATATAGGAACGAAAGACCGGGTCAGTAAGGGTCCAGTTTAAAAGAAATTTGCTCAGTGCGTTGGAGATCAAACTGAAAATCAGGCAGAGAATAAAAACATATAAATAACGATCGCTGTAGGGTAGGTAATAGCGCAGGATATTGGCGATGACCGCACAGGCAGCCATGAGCAGACCATTGGTGATGATGCTGTCCACCAAGGCAGCATTCAGGGAATAACCATATCCCATGATCAGCAGAAAATGAAGGGAAGCCCAAACCAGCCACCAACCGTAGAAGATGTATCTAAACCGATTGACGCTGAGTGGTGACCTGGCCAAGGAATGGGTTTAAATGGTTTCCAAAAATGCGTGTTTGCTGTTTTGCAGAATGTGCGCTGCTTTCTTGTTGGTCAGTTCGATATACAAGTCGGCGTTGTCCGATTCCTGGATGCGGGAATAGAGTTCGGCTCCGTCCAGCAAACCGCTCAGTTTATACAACTCTGCCACATTGATAAATTTCCATTGAACCAGTTTCTGGTCTTCATTGTAAAAATTATCTTCTTCCTTTTCACCCAGGGCAGTGGATTTTTTCAAAAGCTTCCTGTGTACTCTCTGCCTGAATGAGTCGCAGTTGTTCGTCGAATTGTGGGGTATGGTTTCCCTGTCCGCAAATAATTCTGTAAACAATTTTAGAAAGATACCAGTTCATAGTAGTGGTTTAATGTATGGTTGAATGATTGTTTAATAATTTTTGATTTCAATGCCGCCAAAAACGGAAGATCCGTCGATGATGAGCACTTTATCCGGATTGGTCGCGCTGATATTTTGTCTCTTGTCTTCTATGTTTCCGAATACAGAAGTCAATTGACTTCTGACTTCCCAGTTCGGCGGGACAATGATCTTGGTTCCACCCATGATCTGGGTAATATCCAGGGTGGCTGTGCCTTGAATATCAGCCTGGCTGAGATTGAGTTCGGCACCTCCCATGAAAATGGTCAGGTCACCGCCCTTAAAATTTTTGGACAAAATATTTTTATGAATGCCTCCGAATACGGTCGTGGCATCGATATAGTCTTCCGAACTAAAACTTTGAGAACTGTAACCCGCACCGGTAGTGGAATCAGCCGGATTGCCCGGCTGATTTTCAAATGGATTTCCTGAAAAATTCTGCATGCCCGGATAACCCCTTCTTGCGCGCCGGCGCTGCCATCTTTCAATATCGCGGTGCCTCCACCTTCCCTGACATCCCGGATCCATCCAGTAAGGTTTTTTCGGACGGATCAGCATGACCAATCCAACGACGATGATGATAGCGGGCCAAATAAAGCGGTGAATATCCAAACCCGGGATCATTTGGTCCATCAGGAAAAAAGTTCCCACCATGATCAGGATCAGCCAGCCCGGTCCCCGGAATTCATGAGAGAGCCCTATGAAAATGCCAATCGTGATCAGGAGCATCTGCCAGCTGAACAACCATTCGGGAATACCCAGGCCCAGCTGCCGCAGCAGCAGACCGACGCCGACGATGACCAGTCCAACCGGTACCCAAATTTTTCCGCCCCCGCCCATTCTTCTATGTTGACTTCGCCGTTCTATATCTTCTTTTATGTCTGAGGATAAATTTTCCATCTCTTTGATTTTGATGTAAAACTAGGGGGCGCCGCACGGGCTTTCAAGAGCATATAGGTCACTTCCGGGGTAAAGGCGGTGAAACCGGGAATTTCTCCGGTAAAAAAGATGACTAGACCAAATGAAAATGGTCGGCGTCAAAAAGACCCAGGTCGCTGAGTTTAAGGTGTGGAATAACCAGCAGCGCCATAAAGGAAAGGGTCATGAAAGGCGACTGCAGTCGGGATCCCATTTTTTTAGCCAGGCCATCCAGTTTGGTATAGGATTCAGCCACCTG
Organism: Bacteroidota bacterium; assembly: GCA_013289175.1. Taxonomy (GTDB): domain Bacteria; phylum Bacteroidota; class Bacteroidia; order Chitinophagales; family Chitinophagaceae; genus Puia. The sequence goes on along the minus strand of JABDAN010000050.1, from coordinate 21,146 downwards.
GGTTCCTTCCCCGGTACTCATCAGCCCGGCTACGGGCAGTCCCAGACACTCGACCCGCTGACCGTCGGCCGCGCTGATTCCTCCCCGTTCAGCAATGACCGCATTGACCGCCTGGCAAAGGCTGGACAGGTCCGCGCCCACGGCCACGATGTTGTGACTGTCATGGGCAACCGAGGAGGCGAGGGCGCCTGTTTTCAAACCAAAATTCCGGATAAAGGCCTGGGCTACGGGTGCTTTCTTGTATCTGTTTACCACGACGATTTGCAAGAGATCGCGCTCGACATCGGAGGTCCAGACGCCATCTTTCGGTTGTATATCCACGTTATATTTTCCCGTAACGATCTGTCCGTCGTAGGCTTCTATAACGGCAAAGGGATAGGTTGAATCGCGCTGGGGAAATGCCTTAAAAAGGAAGTCCTCCGGCTTTTTGACATCGACCTTGAACTGGTTGGGCTGGGGTACCGCGCGGACCGCAGGCAGCCGGGTAACTCCTCCTTCAGCCACCAGGGTTCCCTGAAGCCAGGTTTGCTTCACTTCAAAGTCTTTGAGGTCTTTGAGCACAATGAAATCCGCGGAGTCCCCCGGACGAAGGCGGCCGACCTCCAGTTGGTAATGCTCAATCGGATTGATACAAGCTGCCTGCAATACTTTGAAAGGATCTATATTTTTTGCTACCGCCCGGGCACAGAGCTGGTTGATATGCCCTTGCAAAAGAGAGTCGGGATGTTTGTCATCGCTGCAAAACATCATATTCGCCCAGTGTTGATCAAGCAAAGGGGCGAGGGCCTCAAAGTTTCGGGCTGCACTGCCCTCCCGGATCAGGATCTTCATACCCATCTCCAGTTTGCCCAGGGCTTCGTCCTGGCTGAAACATTCATGGTCGGTCGAGATACCGGCCTGGATGTAATGCAAGGCTTCCCTCCCGCGCAGTCCCGGCGCGTGTCCATCCACCGGTTTACCATATTTTTTTGCTGAAGCGATTTTTTTCATGACTTCCGGATCCCGGTTCAAGACACCCGGAAAATTCATCATTTCACTTAAATATTTTATCTGGGGTCTGGACAACAACTGGTCCACCGCGATGGCGTCCAGGACGGCCCCGGCGGTTTCAAAGGGGGTCGCCGGCACACAACTGGGGGCACCGAAATAAAAATAAAAAGGCGTTTGGCTGGCATTGTCGATCATGAATTCCACGCCTGCAATGCCCAGCACATTGGCGATCTCATGGGGATCGCTGACGGTCGCGACGGTGCCGTGCAGGACAGCCAGCCGGGCAAATTCAGTGGGAACGAGCATGGAACTTTCGATATGGACATGGGCATCGATAAAACCAGGCGTAATAAAATGGTCCGGTACCCATTCGCCCGGATCAAGCGGGCGGATGGCAGCAATTTTTTTATCCAGCACAGAAATTTCTGCCCCATAGATTTTCCTGGCTTCGATGTCAACGAGTTTTCCTTTGATGACCATGGTAAGATCTTAATCGTTGAGAAGGTCCGGCCTTTTTTCTGCTGTTTTCTTTAATGCCGATTCATAACGCCACTCCGCAATTTTAACCGGATCCCCGCTGAGCAGAATATCCGGAACGGTCCAACCCCGGAAATTGGCCGGGCGGGTATAGACCGGTGGTGCCAGCAGGTTATCCTGAAAGGAATCAAAAAGGGCCGAGGTTTCATCATTTAAAACACCCGGCAACAAACGGCCGATGGCATCGGTTAATACGGCTGCCGGCAGTTCGCCCCCGCTCAGTACATAGTCGCCAATGGAAATTTCCCGGGTTATGAAATGTTCGCGGATGCGCTCGTCGATGCCTTTGTAATGACCAGAGACAATGAGTAAATTTTCCCGAAGCGAAAGGGCATTGGCCAATGACTGTGTCAGGGGTTGTCCGTCGGGACTCATAAAAATAATTTCATCATATTTCCGGTCTTGGCTGAGTGACTCTATGGCGCTGGCCAGGGGTTCGCACATCATGACCATGCCGGCGCCGCCGCCATATTGATAGTCATCAACCTGACCGTATTCATTGACGGCCCATTTTCTCAATGGATGCACGAATACGTCCAGCAATTTTTTTTCCTTCGCCCTCTTTAAAATAGAGTGGGCGAAGAAGCTGTCCAGTAACTCGGGGACTACACTGATGATATCAATACGCACCGTGATTTTTTAAAAATTTACATTCTGTATCCGGATACTTTCAAGGATCCTCCATACCGTCCAGATCCCGCCGCTGTTTTTTGGTTGGCCTGCCCACCTTGCTTAACCGTTTGCCCGTGTGAAAACTCGCTGCCTGAAATTGAATGCGTTCCACTTCCTCCAGCGGGGTAATATCCAAATAATATTTGACCGCTTCTGAAAAAGCCAGCCGGTGGTCTAGGAGTCCGGTTACCTGGATGCGCCAGCGTTTGGCTTCTGTTTTCACTTCATACACGTCTCCGATATGGACCTGCCGGGAAGGTTTCAGTTGTCCGGATTCATTTTTTACTTTGCCTTTCTCACAGGCATCCGAAGCCAGGCTGCGTGTCTTAAACAGGCGTATCGCCCATAGGTATTTATCGATGCGTAATTTTTCTTTCTCCGGCATGGCTGAGATTTGACGGATGGCTGGGTCAAGGACTCAGGATTTTTTCTGGCTCTCCTCGGCAAAGTATTGATGAAAATAAGGGATCGTCTCGATGCCTTTATAAAAATTGGCAATATCATATTTTTCATTCGGTGAATGCAGATTATCACTGTCCAGTCCGAAACCCATAAAAACAATTTTTATTCCCAACTCTTTTTCCAGCAAAGAACAAATCGGAATACTGCCCCCTCCCCGCTGGGGCACCGGTTTTTTACCAAAGCTGGCTTCGATGGCTTTTTCTGCTGCCTTGTAGGCGAGGGAATCCAGGGGTGTCATATAAGGTTCTCCACCGTGTAGTTCAAAACATTGAACGCTCACGCTGGGAGGCGCAATCTTTTTGAAATAATTCAGGAGCAGTTCTGTCATTTTTCCTGCTCGCTGATTAGGAACCAGTCTCGCAGAAATCTTAGCCGACGCTTTGGAGGGAAGGACTGTTTTGGATCCCTCGCCCTGAAAACCTCCCCAGATACCGTTGAGCTCCAGGGTCGGTCGGATACCGGTGCGTTCGTTGGTGGTAAATCCCTTTTCACCCCAGAGTGATTTCACGCCCAGGTCCCGCATATATTCTTTTTCATTAAAAGGTGCGGCGGCCATTTTTTTTCTGTCTTCCGCCGAAGATTCCAGGACATCGTTATAAAAACCGGGAATGGTAATGTGGTTGTTTTCGTCATGGCAGCTGGCAATCATCTGAGCCAGGACGGTCACGGGGTTGGCTACCGCCCCTCCATATACTCCACTGTGCAAATCGCGGTTGGGGCCCGTCACCTCAACCTGTATATAGGCCAGGCCACGCACTCCAATTTCGATGGAAGGTGTTTCCAGGCTAATCATCGAAGTATCACTGATGAGGATTACGTCGGCTTTCAGGAGGTCTTTGTGAGCGGACACAAAAGCGCCCAGACTCGGTGAACCGATTTCTTCCTCTCCTTCGATGATGAATTTGATGTTACAGGGCAGGGTGCCTGACTGATTCATGAGCTCCAGGGCTTTGACATGCATAAAAAACTGGCCCTTGTCATCAGCCGATCCCCGGGCGAATATCATTCCGTTTCGAATGGTTGGCTCAAAAGGAGGCGTGTGCCAGAGATCCAGCGGATCAACCGGCTGAACATCGTAGTGTCCGTAAACCAGAATGGTCGGTTTGGCGGGGTCGACTATTTTTTCTCCGTAGACCACCGGATGACCAGCCGTTGGATAAATGTCCGCCTTGGATACGCCGGCATCCAGCAAAGATTTTTTTACTGCCTCTGCGCAGGTTTGCATATCGGTTTGGTGGGTGCTGTCTGAACTGATCGAAGGAATTCTCAACAAGTCTTTTAACTCTTCCAAAAATCTTTCCTGATGTTGATCCTGATAGGTTTTCCAAGCTTGCATGCGTCTCGATTATAAGTGAATGTCTGCGAAATTAGGGTCTTTTCTGACAAGCTCCTTCCCGTTTGAACAGATGATTCAGGGGGCAGTAGACAGGTCATGTTTTTTATTGGGAACAACATTGTCCAGTCGCCATTCAATTTTTTTGACGAAAGGATGTTCCCGGACAGTACAGTCGGTTTTAATACATATTGGGCAACACCGGCCGGTGCAATCATCGGCATGAACAAAAAATTCCATGGCTGAACCAAATTCCTTTTCAATCAAATTCCGCAGGGCTTCCACTTCTTTGTGTGCCTGACGGACATTGAGAAACCAGGGGACGGTCATATGGCAGTCCACATGCAATACATTGCCGAATTTGATTACCCGTAGATTGTGTATATCCACCCAGTTGGGCAAGCGGCTCCGGTTGAGCAGATCAATCACTTTCCCCAGGATCTTTTCATCGGCTTCATCCATGATGCCGGCCACCGATTTACGGGCGATCCGGTATCCGATGATCATGATGACGATCGACATGATGATCGCTACAATACTATCCAGCTGCCGAAAGCCGGTATAATACATCAGGACCAGTCCGATGATGATGGCAATCGTTGAATAGGTATCTGTTTTCAGGTGATGACCGCTGGCCTCCAGGGCCTCCGATCCATTGGCTTTGCCTTTTTTTACCGCAAGAAATCCCACCACAAAATTTATCAGGGCTGAACATACTTCCAGCAGGATACCAAAATGAAGTTGTTCCAGGGGCCGGGGATGTATGAGGTGTTCCACCCCTTCATAAATGATGTATACACCGGCCAGCATAATGAGCGTGCCTTCAATGGCGGCTGACAGGAATTCTGCTTTTCCATGTCCATAAGGATGATTGCTGTCCCGGGGTTTGTAGGCGATAGACAGACTGTAATAACCAACCAGGCCGGCGATGATGTTGACGATACTCTCCAGGGCATCGGTCAGAATGGAAACGGAATGAGTGAGATACCAGGCAACAATTTTTATGGAAAACAGCAAGACGGCTACAATAAGTATCCAGGATTGGATACGGAGGGTTTCTTTGCTTTTATCCACGGAATAATTTGTTAGCAAATGTAAAAGGATTCTCCAGCAAAACAGAGACCGATTATTGGATCAAATAATTCAGGCGGTTTTCTCTTTGGGGCTCCGGCGGAATTTTTTCAGTACCCGGTAATAAAATTCTTTGTTGAATAACTGGGAATCAGCCATGGCCTTGTAGGTGAGGAAAATTCCGATTGGAAGCAGGACAAAGGTAGCCAGCCACATTCCGGATACGGGTTGCATGACATCCTGCTTGACAAATTTTTTTCCGAAATTATTCAACAGGAAGAAGATGACAAAAAAGATCACGGCAAAAATCAGCGGCAGTCCGATGCCCCCTTTGCGAATGATGGATCCCAGCGGGGCCCCGATCATAAACAACACAAGACAGGCGATGGACATCGTTATTTTTTCATGCCAGGTCATTAGGTGCATGCGCAGATTTTGGCGGTCGGTTTCATAGGCCAGTACATTGTTGTCCAACATACCCTTTATACTGTTGATGGTAGAAAAAGATGTCAGCATTATGGAATGGCGAAGGGAATCGGGAATCAGTTGCTCGACGGAATCGAGGGCAGGGTGCGCCGCTGCGCGGGCAGACCAGGGAGAATCCAGGTATTTGAAAAAGGGCAGATGAGCATTGAACAGTGTCCGGCTTTGATTCTGATAGGAATCCGTGGTCCTTTCCAAAGAATCAATGGTCGTGTTCAATTGCCGCATGTTGAGCATCTGGTAATTGTTTTTAAAAGCACTGTCATCTGTTTTTGTCAGTTTGAAAGAACTCAGGTCAAAAACTTTTTTATATTCTTCAAATCCCATGCGGATCAGTTGGGTATTGGTGGAATTGTGCGGACCTTTTTCCTGGTAATCCCAGCCGTTTTTTCAAATTGAATTCCAAAAATTTCTTATCCGGTGAAATGGTCATTTTACCGCTTTGGGCAACGATGGCGTTGTCCTGAAGCAGGGTATAGTTGTGCTGGTAAATCAGGATATCGTGAATGGAGGAGCCGTCCTTGTCTTTTTTACCAATTTTTATGATGTACCCATCGATCTTGTCATAGAAGACCCCTTCTTTGATATCAAAAGCTGGTTTGGAAACGATGATATCGAACTTGAGGGTTTGCATTTTAAGCTCCGCCACCGGAATGATGTAGTTGTTGAATAAAAAAGCGATTCCGCAGATAAACAGGGAACAAATGAACAGGGGCCTCATAAAACGCAACAGCGGTATCCCCGCCGATTTGATGGCAACCAGTTCAAAAGTTTCACCCAGGTTCCCAAAAGTCATGATAGAAGAAAGCAGCACGGCCAGTGGCAGGGCCAGGGGAACGAGGGTCGCGCTGACATATAAAATGAATCGCCCGATGGTAAAATAATCCAGCCCCTTGCCGACGATATCGTCGATATAAAGCCAGAAGAACTGCAGAACCAAAACAAAAACGGTAATAAAAAAGGTGGCAATGAAGGGACCGATAAAGGCGCTGATAATGAGTTTGTCGAGCTTTTTTATCACGCCGCAAATTTAAGCCTAAAGCACAAAGCTTCGGGCTGAAAGCCTAAAACAAGTGTGAAAGTATGGATGGGAGAAGGAGATTTATTAACCGGACCGCTTTTCAGCGGACAGCTTTTCAATTGCCCAACCGGTGAAAAAGGTCTTTCACCTGGTAACTCCAGAGTTGAGACTGGTCCTTTATATCTTTTTTATCGGCAAAATCCTTGATCAGCAGGATCGTCTGATTGGTAATGTCTGATTTTTCGATCCGGAATTCGAAAAATTCTTCCTTAGGCGAATCGGACCAGTGGAAGCGGACATATTTATCCAATTCACTTTCCAGCACTTCTGCCTTGGTCGTTGACCCATTCCAGGAAAAACTGAAGATATTATCGCGTTCATCGACCTTATCGGCAAACCATTCCTGAAGTCCTGCGGGGGTACTCAAAAACTCATATAAAATGGAAGGGGGGCATTTTAAAGAATATTCTAAGGTAAACTGCTGTTTCTTGCTCATCTAGTGTCTGTTGATCGTGGGCTGCAATTATAGATAAATATTTGATGACCTGAAATTTATTTTTATCCTGCTCAAAGGCTTGACAATGAATAAATCATGTGGTCCAAAAATGGGAAGAACCTGAGAACCAGGCCTTTATCCCTTATATGGTTTGGAATTTCGTTGCTGAAACCTTATATTAGGGAGCATTATTTGAATCTTCTTAACAAGGTGATAAGAAAAGGTTCATTTGTGCGTTTTTATAGTATCCAAATATCCTGAACAAACCAATTTAACCTATAACCCTTTAAAATTACCTGCCCATGAGTATGCGTCAACTCAAGATCACGAAGAGTATTACGAATCGTGAGTCTCAGAGCTTGGAAAAGTACCTGCAGGAGATCGGAAAAGTTGAATTGATCACACCGGAAGAAGAAGTAAAACTCGCTATCCGCATCAAGCAGGGTGATCAAAAAGCCCTGGATAAACTCACCAAAGCCAATCTTCGATTTGTTGTTTCAGTAGCCAAACAATACCAGAATCAAGGCCTCACTTTACCGGATCTCATCAACGAAGGCAATCTTGGCCTCATCAAAGCCGCACAACGTTTCGATGAAACCCGTGGATTCAAATTCATTTCTTATGCCGTTTGGTGGATACGACAGAGTATCCTGCAAGCCCTGGCCGAGCAAAGCCGAATTGTTCGCCTGCCCCTAAATAAGGTGGGACTCACCAACCGGATCGCAAAAGCTTATTCCTTGCTGGAACAGCAGTTTGAAAGAGAGCCTTCCGCCGAAGAATTGGCCGAACTCTTGGAACTGGACATCGAAGAAGTTACCTCTACCCTGGGCATTGGCGGCCGGCATATCAGCGTCGACACCCCACTTTCTGAAGGGGAAGACAATACCCTGATCGACGTAATGGAAAATCCGAATGCCGACCGGGCCGAAACCAATATTGAACACAACGAATCACTGAAACTCGATATCGACCGTTCCCTGAAAACCCTCACAGAGCGGCAAAAAGAAGTCATCTGCTTTTTCTTCGGCATCGGGGTAGACCATCCGATGAGCCTGGAAGATATCGGAGACCGGTTCAGCCTTACCCGCGAGCGGGTACGTCAGATCAAAGACAAAGCCATTACCAAACTCAGAAGCAATTCAGGCGCTAAATCGCTCAGAAACTACCTGGGAATTTAATCACCCGAAACTATTTGGATTGAAATAACATTACACTTCATTTTCTTACCTTTGCCTTTCTGAAAAAAACGTGGATAGAACGGGATGTTTATTCACGTTTTTTCTTTTCATTTTTAATTGACAGGAGGGTTTATGTTTGAAAATTTAAGTGAAAAACTGGATGCGGCGTTCAAGCAGCTTAAGGGTCAGGGCCGGATCACAGAACTAAACATCGCAGCCACGGTTAAAGATATTCGGCGCGCACTGATCGACGCCGATGTCAATTTTAAAATAGCCAAAGAGTTTACCGATACCGTCCGCCAGAAAGCCCTGGGCCAGAAAGTACTGACAGCCGTCAGTCCGGGCCAGCTGATGGTCAAAATTGTTCAGGATGAGCTCACCCAACTCATGGGTGGCCGTGAAACCACTTTCCAGGCAAAAGGCAACCCGGCCGTGATCCTGGTCGCCGGTTTGCAGGGTAGTGGAAAGACCACTTTTAGCGGCAAACTGGCCAATTACCTGAAAATGCAAAAAGGATTTTCTCCCTTGCTGGTGGCCGGAGACGTCCACCGTCCGGCAGCCATCGAACAATTAAAAATCCTGGGAGAACAGATTGGCGTTGACGTGTTTACGGTTGACGGGGATACTAGTCCGGTCAACATCGCCAAACTGGCCATCGCAGAGGCAAAAAGCAAAAATAAAAACGTGGTCATCGTGGATACGGCGGGCCGTCTGGCTGTGGATGAGACCATGATGACCGAGGTGGCGAACATCAAAAAAGCGGTGGATCCCCAGGAAATCCTCTTTGTGGTGGATTCCATGACGGGCCAGGATGCGGTCAATACCGCCAAGGCCTTCAATGACCGGCTGGATTTTACCGGCGTGGTCCTGACCAAACTCGATGGGGATACGCGCGGAGGAGCCGCCCTGTCCATCCAGTACACCGTAAACAAACCGATTAAGTTTGTAAGCAGTGGGGAAAAAATGGATACCCTGGATGTATTTTATCCAGATCGGATGGCTCAACGCATCCTGGGCATGGGTGATATCACTTCCCTGGTTGAAAAAGCCCAAAGCCAGTTCGATGAGGAACAGGCTAAAAAACTGGAAAAGAAAATCCGAAAAAACCAGTTTGATTTCGAGGATTTCAAACAACAACTCGACCAGATCCGAAAAATGGGCAATATCAAGGACCTGCTGGGTATGATTCCCGGTGTAGGCAAGTCCATCAAGGACATCGATATCAGCAATGATTCCTTTAAAGGGATTGAAGCCATGATCGGCTCTATGACTCCTTTTGAACGGGCCAATCCAGATTCCATCGATCAAAGCCGAAGAAAACGCATCGCAAAGGGCAGTGGCAAAGAACTGCAGGAAGTGAACGCATTTATGAAGCAGTTTGAACAGATGAAACAAATGATGAAGACGATGAATAAAATGCCTATGGGAGGCATGGGACTGGGCAAACGTTAAATTTTCCGCTCATCAAAAAATACGGTAAATCATTGGGGATTTTATGGTTGATTCATTACATTTGCAGCAACAGACGATTCGTTCGTTCTGATCGTAAACCTTATTAAATAACGCATTTAAATTTTTATTTAAGATGCCTGTAAAAATCAGACTCCAGAGACATGGGTCTAAGAAGAGACCATTCTATTTTATCGTCATCGCCGACATCCGGGCGCCCAGAGACGGTAAGTTTATCCAAAAAATTGGTACCTACAATCCTTTAACTGTTCCCGCTTCGGTTCAACTGGACCGTCAGAAGGCGCTGGACTGGCTGCACAAAGGAGCCCAGCCCACGGACACGGTTCGCCGCATCCTGAGTTATAAGGGCGTTCTGTACCTGAAACATCTTTTGAGGGGCGTTAAACTCGGTCTTTTCGATGAAGCGGCCGCCATGGAGAAATTTTCAAAATGGCACAGCGAGCATGAATTGCATGTGAAGAAACGTCAGGAAGATAACCGCAGTTCAAGACAGGGTGGTCGCCGGGCACCGGCTCCCAGAAGGACAGAAAGAAAACAGGAGAACGAAACGCAAGGATAAAACTTGTTAATATCTTTTTCTAAAAGGCTGTCTCCGCACCAGGGGATAGCCTTTTTTTATGAATAAAGGATGGAAAACAGTTACCGGAATATCGGCAAAATCGTATCTGCTTTTGGGTTGAAGGGAGACCTGATTGTCCATCATCACTTGGGTAAAAAAGTTTCGGTTACCAAGCTGAAAGTGATTTTTTTGGAAGGCAAGAAACAAGAGATGCTTCCGTACTTTATATCCTTTGCCAAAAAGAAAGGCATCGATGAACTGATGCTGAAACTGGAAGGAGTCGATAGCAAAGAAGCGGTTTCCCCATATCTTCGACATGATGTCTGGATCCGGGAAGAAGAGATGTCCTGGCATACTTCTGTAGACAACCCCATCGGATGGGTTGGCTACCGTGTCCTGGATCAGGACCGGGATCTGGGCAGCATCCTGGAGATCATCGAACAACCCCATCAGATTCTCTGCCGCCTCCAGATGGAGGGCAAGGAAGTGCTCTTGCCTGTTAATGAGCAAACCCTGCGCCGCATCGATCATCCAGCCAAGTCGCTATACCTTGCATTGCCGGATGGGTTGCTGGAAGTCTACCTGGGATCTTCTTAAGATCGGTCCTGAAGCATTATCCGTGCTCATTTCTCTCTCTTCTCTAACCTATGCAGCAGAGCGCTTGTATGTAACCGAAAGGCAGTAAGAAAGGGCGGGTTGACCCCCCTTACCATATCTGAAAGGGGATGGCAGGATGCTCCGGATTTAACAGGATGGATATACTATCAGTTAATTTCGCGCGTTGACCTTGAATGCAAGTCCCGGCATTTTTCAAAAAAAACACCCTCTCCGCCATCCTTTTTGTTCTCTGCTCCCTGAAAGGGTACAGCCAACCGATTTCCGGTATATGGAAGGGGAAAATGGGAAATTATAAAGTGGAGCTCAAGCTGATCCGCAAGGGCGACAGCCTGATCGGTACTTCCTACTACTACGATTCAAAATCCAACTATCTGCGGTATTCCATAAAAGGATATTTTGAGGATGGGAACAACGACGTGATCTGGTGGGATGATGTGCTCATTGAAAAGAGTGGTTCTTCCCATTTTATGGGAACAGGTCAGCAACCCCTGTTGGCCGTCGCTGATTTCAATTGTCCGGGCGAAGGCATCATGAAACTCGATGGCAATACCTCCCGAAAGGATGATAAGCGGCAAGAGAAAAAAGAACTGCATCTGGTCAAAGGCAGTTCAGGCGCTTTGTTTCCGGACGAATGGGATTTCCTAATTGAAAATTATGTTTATGGTGTCATGCATCCCGAAGTAGTGGACAGCATCGAAGCCTATGCGTTCCAGTCCTTGCCTCTTTCATCCGGATCGCCTTCCGCAAGCCAGGGGACAGCCCTCGTATCCAAAGATAGAGAGCCCAGCCTTCCTCTTGATCCTCCCCAGCAACAACCTGCCCTGACCAACGAGGAGCATTCCAAGGTCCCCGCCGAAGCATCAAAACCTGTGGAACAAACCAACGAAGAGAGATTGAACAGCCGGGAAAAAATATTACAACAAGTCATTCCGGTCAAAGGAGATTCGGTCGAACTTCGGTTTTATGACAACGCAGAAATTGATGGTGATTCTATCGCAGTCTTTTTAAATGGTCGGCTCTTGCGGGAACATATCCTGCTGGCCGAAGAAGCATATATCATGAAGATTGCCGTCAAAGATTTACAGCCGGACAATGAGCTGGTCATGGTAGCCGAAAATCTCGGAACCATTCCTCCCAACACTTCACTGATGGTGGCCATTGTGGAAGACAAACGCTACGAAGCCCATTTGCAGAGCACTATGGGAAGCAGTGCCTTGGTGCGGCTGGTGAAACCTTGAATGTCCGGGATCCATTGGCCGCTTTTCCCTTGGGTCAGATCCAGCGCCTCACCTGGTTCTTATATTCAGCGTAGGGGTCTCCAAAGGCCCTGGAGAGATAATTTTCTTCCGGGCGGATAACGCGGAAATGGATCGTGACCAGCAATACAGGAAAGAGGATCAGGGTCCACCAGTTGCCAAAAATTAAGGCCATTCCCAGGTAGAGCAAGGCCAGTCCAACGTACATGGGATTGCGGGTCAAAGAATAAATCCCGCTGGTCTGAAGGGAAGTGGCGGGTCTAATCAGCATGACCGTATTTTTTGTTCGGAAAAATTGCCGAAGCGCCGGAAGGCTGAAAACCAAGCTGGTGATTATAATCAGAAGCCCTGCGATATTGGCTGCCCGGGTGTGAAAAAAAAATGCCGCCTTGATGGTCAGGTAGCCCTGGATCAAAAAAGAAAGAAGAAAAAAACCTGCGTAAATCAATGGGGGAGGAATGAATACGCCGGGACTGTCCTTTGAATTTTTCATATGATGGTTGTTTGATTGAAAAAGGACGGTACCGTTCGAGGGATCCAGGAACTTACAGATCCGGGTTCAAGACCCTCTTTAAAGAACAATATTAATCATCTTATTCCTTACGTAAATCACCTTTTTCGGAGTGGTCCCATTCAACCATTTTTTGACCACCTCATCGGAGAGAACCAGTTCTTCCACCTGAAGCTGGCTGGCATCCAGGCGGATGGTCAGCTCCGTCCTTGTCTTTCCGTTGATGGCCACGGGGTATAGTTTGGCTGATTCAATCAGGTATTTTTCTTCATAGGCCGGGTAGACGGCATCCAGGACACTGGAATCATTTCCCAATGCATGCCAAAGTTCTTCTGCAATATGCGGCGCATAAGGCGTGAGCAGGATCAGCAGTTTTTCCAGGATATCCTTTTTATGGGATTTGAGTTCCCCCAGTTCATTGACGGTGATCATCAAGGCACTCACGGCAGTATTAAACGAAAAACGATCCGTGTCCTCGTCCAGCTTTTTGATGGCTTTGTGCAATACTTTTAATTCTGCTTCTGTGGCCGGATCGCTTGTCCAAACCTTTCCTTTGAATTCATCGAAAAACAGGCGCCATAATTTTCTCAAAAACCGGTGGACACCTTCAATTCCTTTTGTATCCCAGGGTTTGCTCTGTTCCACCGGACCCAAAAACATCTCATACATCCGAAAGGTGTCGGCTCCGTATTTTTCAACCAGTTCATTGGGATTGACCGTATTGAATTTGGACTTCGACATTTTCTCCACTTCGGCGCCACAGATGTATTTTCCGTTTTCTTCCACAAACCGGGCCTCGGCGTATTCCGGTCTCCAGGATCTAAATCCAGGTATGTCCAGTACCATTCCATCAACGAGTGCCACATCCACATGAAGACTGGAGACAAATAAAATTTCTACTGCTTCACTGCCTTGGCCCCAGGTCTCCTTCATTTCTTTTTTTCAACAGGCCCTGCAATTCGGCCATGGACTTGTTTTTCAGACCCGCTGAAATAAAAATGGGTTTTTGTTTTGCCAGCATTTCCATCTCGTCGGAGCCTTTGATTTCTATCCGGTACACGAAACGACTGCTTCCCTGAATCATACCCTGGTTGACCAGTTTCTTATAAGGTTCATCAAATCCTATCAATCCCAGATCGAATAGAAATTTTGTCCACATGCGGCTATAGAGCAAGTGACCCACCGCGTGTTCGGTGCCTCCGATATAAAGATCTACCTGTCCCCAATAGTCAGAGGCCTCCCGGCTGCAAAAAGCTTCTTGGTTGTGGGGATCCATATACCGGAGAAAATACCAGCTGCTGCCGGCATATCCAGGCATCGTATTGGTTTCATAATGTTTGGAAGTCCATTCCGGCAGGTTGGCCAGCGGGCCCTCCCCGTTGGGTCCCGGTTTGTATGAATCGACGGTAGGCAGCTTCAGGGGCAACTGGGATTCATCCAGCGGATAGGCGATACCGTTTTTCCAGATGATGGGAAAGGGTTCTCCCCAATAACGCTGCCGGCTAAACGCCGCATCCCGGATTTTATAATGCACCCGGCGGTTGCCGATGCCTGTGGATTCCAATTTGGACAGTACCAGGGGTATGGCATCGCGCATGGGTATGCCATTGAGAAAGCCGCTGTTTTCGAGCAGCGCATCCTTGGTTGGGTTGGCTTCCTGTCCGTTGAAATAAGAACCGATGATGTTGGTGATCGAAATATTAAAATGCTGCGCAAATTTAAAATCCCGCTCATCCCCGCAGGGAACGGCCATGATGGCTCCCGTACCATATCCTGCCAGGACGTATTCAGAAATCCATACCGGAATTTTGCGTCCGTTGAAGGGATTGAGCACATAAGAACCCGTGAAACACCCCGTGATTTTTTTTTCGGCCATCCGTTCGCGTTCGCTGCGGCTTTTCACGTAGGCGATATATGCTTCCACTGCCGTTTTCTCCTGCGCGGTTGTCAGTTCGGGTATCCATTCGTTTTCCGGAGCGACCACCATAAAATCTACGCCAAATATGGTGTCGGCCCGGGTAGTATATACTCTTAATTTTTTTTTACCATCGTGCTCGAAGGCAAAATCCACTTCCGCGCCGAAACTTTTTCCGATCCAGTTGGTTTGCATCTCCTTCATGGCTTCGCTGAAGGCAACTTTGTTCAGGCCTTCCAGCAGCCGGTCGGCGTATTCCGTTATGCGCAGATACCACTGGCGCAATTTTTTTTTCACCACCGGATGGCCGCCGCGTTCACTAAATCCATTGATGACTTCATCGTTGGCCAGCACGGTGCCCAAGGCCTCGCACCAATTCACTTCACCCATTCCGCAATAAGCCAGTCGGAATTCCATCAGGATATCCTGCTGTTGTTTTTCGCTGTAGGCATTCCATTCGACGCTGGAAAATGAAGGATAATCGCGACCGGTCAGGCCCTCCGTTCCCTCGTTTTCGAATTGAGCAATCAGTTCAGCTATGGGTCTGGCGCGGGCTTGAATCCGGTCATACCAACTGTTAAACAACTGCAAAAATATCCACTGGGTCCACTTATAATAATCAGGTTCGGCCGTGTTGACCTGGCGGCTCCAGTCGAAGGAAAAACCAATTCTATCGAGTTGATCCCGGAAATTTTTGATGTTTTGCGCCGTGCTGACAGCCGGATGGATTCCCCGGTCGATTGCATATTGTTCAGCAGGCAGTCCGAAAGCATCATATCCCATCGGATGCAGTACATTAAAGCCTTTCAGCCGTTTATAACGGGCAAATATATCACTGGCAATATAACCCAGGGGATGTCCCACATGGAGTCCCGCACCGCTGGGATAAGGAAACATATCCAGCACATAACATTTTGGTTTGGTGCTGCTGTTACTAACCCGATATGCCTCGTCTGCCTTCCATCGGCTCTGCCATTTGTTTTCTATGGCGTTGAATGAATACTCCATATGCACCAACAAAAATACGCATCGTGCGGGTAAATCTTTTATTTTTGCCACTTCCTGTCACGGACAAAAAGGAAATCGTTCAACTATGGCAAAAACCCGGAAAGGATCAGCCAAACGTTCCGCACCTTCTTATATCATGGCCATCGTAGGGGTATCCCTGGTGCTTTTTCTTTTAGGCATTTTGGGTTGGATCATCATCAATGCCAATAAACTCGGTGAGTATTTTAAGGAAAATATTGCCATGAATGTTTATATAAGGGAAAATGTGTCGCCCAGAGACAGTGCAGCCCTGGTCAGTTATATCCTGGCCCAGCCTTATGTAAAGGATTATGAATATGTAACCAAGGACCTGGCGAAGAAAAAATATCTGCAGGATGGCAACAAGGACTGGGGTGCCTTGCTGGATCGCAATCCCTTGCCAGCCAGTATTGATTTCAGAATTACAAAAGAATATGCTTCCATCGATTCCCTGTCCAAAATTAAAAACGAGTTGGTACAAAATATTGCGGTCAGTGATGTCCAATACCCGCAATCCCTGGTAACCAACCTGAACAATATCATCAATAAGATCAGCATCATTTTGTTATCGGTGATCGTGATCATTTCGATCCTGGTCATTTTCCTGATCGACAATACCATCCGGCTGGCGATGTTTAGCAACCGGTTCCTGATCAAGACGATGCAAATGGTAGGGGCTACCCGTGGATTTATTTCGCGTCCCCTGGAGCTGAGGGCTTTCATCAATGGTCTGGTCAGTGGACTCCTGGCGGTCGGCGGACTCATTGCGATCATCATTTTCGCGGAGAACCAGCTGCCCTATTTAAAAGCCCTGCGAGACTATCCTTTGCTGCTTATGTTGTTCATTGTGATCATCTTGCTGGGTATCTGTATTTCCTTTTTCAGTACCCACCGCAGCGTACTGAAATACCTGAAGATGAAGTTGGATGAATTGTATTGATTTTATTAACTTGCGAACTGATTTCTCTATATGGCTAAACAAATAAAAGCAACCGGATCCAATAACAATCAACCCTTGTTCGGAAAGGAAAACTACCGGTGGATGCTGATCGGGATGATCCTGATTGTACTCGGACTGCTGCTGATGATTGGTGGAAAAAGCAAGGATCCCAATGTATTTGATGCTTCACAGGTATATAGTTTCCGTCGCATTACCGTGGCCCCTATTTTAATTTTGGCAGGGTTGGCGCTGGAAATAGTTGGGATCTTCAAAAAATCCAAAGTGCAGAATCCCCAATGAACCTCATTCAGGCAATTATTATTGCAATTGTAGAAGGTATCACTGAATTTCTTCCTATTTCTTCGACGGCTCACATGAAGTTTACCAATCCGCTGATCGGATTGCAGCCATCCGCTTTTTCAGACTTATATGAAATTGTCATACAGCTGGCGGCGATCCTGGCTGTCGTCGTACTGTATTACAAACAGTTTTTCGATTTTAAAAAGATCCGGTTTTACACCAAACTGATCATTGCCTTGATCCCAGCCATCATCGCGGGTGTTTTGCTGAAAAAACACATCGATGCCATGTTGGGCAACCTGGTTTTTATAGCCGTGGTCATGATTGTAGGAGGGATCATTTTGTTATTCATTGACAGACTGTTCACCCGGCCAAAGATCCATACCCAGGATGGTGTCAGCAATCGGAATGCTTTTATCATTGGCTGTTACCAGGTACTTTCTGTTTTATTTCCCGGACTCAGCAGAAGTGCGGCGACGATCATTGGCGGCCTTCAACAAAAACTCGATCGACGCACGGCAGCCGAATTTTCTTTTTTCCTGGCCGTACCGACTATGCTGGCTGCCAGTGTAAAAAGTTTCTACGATGTGCACAAGACCAACCCGGAGGTTTTTATGAAGGACAACATGACCTTACTGGCAATCGGTAGCACGGTCGCATTTATTGTAGCCCTTTTGGCAATCCGGTTTTTTATTACCTATTTACAGCGTCATGGATTCCGGATTTTCGGTTATTACCGGATTGTGGCCGGGACGGTTATTTTGTTGCTGTTGTGGAAGGGGATTATTCATGCCTAAAATAAGCGGTCATGCAAACAGCTGCCAAAAAAGTCATTCGCGGATGGGCGATGTACGATTGGGCCAACTCTGTTTATAATCTGGTCATCACCACTACCTTCTTCCCGATTTATTTTACTGCGGTTACCAAAAAACAATTTGGTGGTGGTCTCATTCCCTTTTTAGGGCGGAAGTTCATCAACTCTTCTTTGTATGATTATTCCCTGGCAGTCGCCTACCTATTTATTGCCTTGCTTTATCCCGTTTTGACTTCTATTGCCGATTCTCGGGGGAATAAAAAGGCTTTCATGAAATTCTTCTGTTATATGGGGTCCCTCGGTTGTGCACTCCTTTATTTTTTTAATGGAACCAATCTTTGGCTGGGGATTGTTTGTTTTATGATGGCTTCCATGGGTTTCGTAGGCAGCCTGGTATTCTACAATGCTTTCCTTCCAGAGATCGCTGCACCCCAAGACCAGGATCGGGTAAGCGCCAAAGGGTTTTCTTACGGCTATATCGGGAGTGTCATTCTGCAGTTGATCGGTTTTGCGCTGGTGGTTCTTTTGCCGACAGACCCTTTTCTGGCGCCCCGCATTACGTTTTTGCTGGTCGGTATCTGGTGGGCGTCTTTTGCTCAAATGACGTTTGCTGTTTTGCCAGAAACTCCTTCCGTCGGAAAAATCAGCTCCAGCATTGTAGTCGAAAGCTTTTCTGCGATGAAAGAAGTTTATCGGGGGATCAGGAAATTACCCGTCCTGAAGAATTTCCTCCGCGGATATTTTTTTTATAGTATGGGCGTACAGACCGTCATGCTGGCTGCCACCTTATTTGGGAGTAAACTCCTTCAACTACCAGATACCAAATTAATTATTACGGTGGTGGTTATCCAACTGGTAGCCATTCCCGGCGCCATCTGGATGAGCCGCCTTTCCGAAAAATTCGGCAATCTGCGCGTATTGGGTGGCATCATTGTTTTTTGGATATGTATTTGTGTATCGGCTTATTAT
>JABDAN010000050.1:0-2515 GCA_013289175.1 Bacteroidota bacterium | reverse complement strand
ACGGACTAGCCGTGGCGGTAGGATTGGTCATGGGTGGCATACAATCCCTCAGCCGCTCCACCTATTCCAAACTCATGCCCGAGACCAAGGATACCGCCTCCTATTTTAGTTATTATGATTTTACTGAAAAAATCGCGATCGTTATAGGTATGTTCAGCTTTGGATGGATTGAAGAGATCACCGGTAGCATGAAGAATTCAGTTTTATCCCTGATTGTATTTTTCGTGATTGGTTTTATCTGGCTCATCCGGGCACAGCGATTGCAGAAAAACAGGGAAGGAGCAAAACTTTCCTTGTCTGACCATCTTGCCTCCAGCCGATGAACCTCCACGCAATCCATACCGGTTATTTCAAACTTGACGGCGGCGCTATGTTTGGTGTGGTGCCCAAGAGCATCTGGAATAAGTCGAATCCCGCGGATGCCAACAACCTATGTGACTGGGCGCTTCGCTGCCTGTTGATAGAAACCGACGACCGGCTGATACTGGTGGACACGGGAATCGGAGACAAACAGGATGAAAAGTTTTTTGGACATTATGGCCTACGTGATACCCGGAGCCTGGAAGATGCATTGGAATCCAAGGGATTTTCCATGGAGGATATTACCGACGTCCTGCTCACGCACCTGCATTTCGATCATTGCGGAGGATCCATCCTCCGTCGTGGGGACCGGTTGATACCGGCTTTTCCCAATGCCGTCTATTGGAGCAATGAAGAACACTGGTCCTGGGCGACAAATCCCAACGAGCGAGAGAAAGCGTCTTTTCTAAAAGAAAATATTTGGCCTATCCAGGAAAACGCCCGGCTGAAAATGGTAAAGATTCCCGAAGAACCATCGGACAACCACTTGCCCACCACTTCTTTTATCGAAGGCATTAGCCTGCGGTTCGTCCATGGACACACCCGTGCGATGATGCTCCCCCAGCTGGAATACAAAGGAAGGACGATTGTCTTTGTGGCTGATTTGTTGCCTTCCTCCGGTCATTTACCGATACCTTATGTGATGGCTTATGACATGTTTCCATTGACCACCCTGCTAGAAAAAAAAGCATTTCTGGAGGAAGCGCTCCAAGGCGACTATGTGTTGTTTTTTGAGCACGACCCCGTTCACGAATGCTGCAGCCTCCAAAAAACCGAAAAAGGCATTCGGGTTAAGGATTTTTTTTCAATAAATGATCTCTGATTGATCATTTATATAATAATATTTATAATTTTACGTTATTCACCCTTACTAACCCCATAGCATAGATCTCAAAAGCCATCAGCTAATTACTGGTGGCTTTTACTTTTGGTAAATGTTCCTGCCGGGATGGTGGAGCTGGGGACCCCTTATTTCACAGGTGGTTCTTCCCTCAGAAAATAATCTTCCGATTTATAGTCGAAGGTCGTCGGAGCGGAATTCTTGTAATCCGGATTGTAGTGGACAAAGAAATACAGGTACATGGCGCGGCTTAACCGCATGAACCAAGGCTGCAATCCGATCAGCAGGACCCCGTTGATGGACAGCCACCAAAAAAAACGATTGTCATTCAAGGAAAAGCCGATGGTGAGAAACCAGAGCACAAAACTGAAGACACAGAATAGTACCGTGACTCCATAGCTGATGTAGGCCGTCCCGTACCAAAATCCGACTTCCATTTCGAATAGCTGACCGCATTCCGGGCAATGTGTAGGCATCTTTAGGGTATTCTTCAGATTCCAGGGGTTGGCATAACTGAACATCGATCCCGTGCGGCAGCGCGGGCATTTCTGTGTAAAAAGACTCCATAAAAATCCTGGTCTGGACGACATTGATTCGGGTTTTTACAAAGGTACTGGCTATTTAACGGACTTGTAAAGCAGGTATAGTTTTAAATGTTTTAGAAAAGTGAGGTGGGCAATTTGTATGGCAATCACAAATCCAAACAAACCATCCAGAAAACCCATCCGGACAATAAAACTGATGAAAAATGCCCAGCCGGGACGAACGAAAATATTAAAGATGTTGGTTCTCTTACCTGTCTTGAAATGGGCCTCTGCAGCCAGCGTACTGAATTTATTGTTTTGGGCAACGTGTTCTGAAACGGTGTAATATGAATAGTGCAGAATATCTCCCTTGAGGGTTTCTACCGGCAGGGGTTCATTCAAAACGATTTTGGGATGGGGATCCAGCCCACCAGCCTGGGCAAATCTCCTGTCAAAAAGACGGATTTTGGAATCCGGGTACCAGCTGCCGTGGTGGATAAACTGTCCGCAATAGTTGCAGCAACGGTTCATGCGGTAAGCACGGCTCTCAAAATGCGCCTTCGATTGTTGAATGGACGCCTTTAAGGTAGGGTCCAGGGCCTCATCTGCATCCAGGCTCAGGATATAATTGTGGGAGGCCAGTTGAATCGCATTGTTAACCTGCTGAATATAGCCCCTGAAAACATCTTGTTTAACCAGTGCCCCCATATTTCTTGCAATGGAAACCGTCTCATCGGTTGAGTTGGAATCGAGCACCACGATTTCATCAGCCAGGTCTTTTACTGAATCC
>JABDAN010000049.1:21868-24013 GCA_013289175.1 Bacteroidota bacterium | reverse complement strand
CTGCCTTTCTATTTCCATGAAATCGCTGGTAGCATGTTTTCTAATCTTGTTGCTTTTTACTGCCCCAGCAGTTTGAATCGCTCCGCCGAACAGAAGAAATTTTTCAGTCAGGGTTGTCTTTCCTGCATCCGGATGGGATATGATCGCAAAAGTCCTTCTCTTGTCTATTTCTGAAGTGTATTTCATGTGTAGTTTCCCGAGATCAACTGTCCGGAAGGGCGCAAATTTAAGAAGTTCTCGGGGGATGTGGAGGATCTTTCTAGGGATTGGCCAGGTGGTTGCTATAACCTTTGTCCAGTATATTCAGGGGAAGGATCAATTCCCATTGGTTGGGACCCCTGCCTCCGTAATCTGGATCCAACAGGCGGCTGTAACGAATGCCAAAAGTTAAGGGTAGCTGATTCCACCACTGGGTGTCCAAATAAATTTCTATTCCCGTGGACCGGTATTGAGACTGTACCCCTGGACCATTGGTGGCATTATAGGGAACTCCTGTATAATCGTAGAAAACATTGGCCCTGATCCTTAAAAAGTAGATCAGGTTTGCAAATCCCCAGTCGGGGTAAACCAAAGGCAGGTTGTAGTTTATGCCCAATCCATACATCTGATAAAAATTGGGGGCCGTATAACCATGCGAAAAAGGAAAATTATTGCTGAAACTGACCTGTCTCAGCGAATCGTGCTGTTGAAAGGCTAGGTTTATTAAAAGGCTATGGGTGGGAACCAGTCCCGGGAAAAATAAATTTACAGAAGCAAAGAATTGATTACCGGCAAGACTGGCGATCGCCTGGTCATAAGCCAGTGTTAAAGTTTGGGCAAAAGACGGATAGATCTGCATCCTGCCGGCTTGCAGCTGGTGGCTGAAAAATAACTGGGGATCCAGGCTCAGAAAAGAAGTATGTTGAATGCTGTCTTTATAGGCTCCCTGAAAGTATTGTTGGTGATAGGTAATATTGCTTCCCACTTCCAAACTGGTCAGCCATAGGCCACGGCTGAAATTTAAAGGAACAGAAACGCCGGCATAGGGAAGCAATTCATTAAAAAATATTTTTTGTCCATTGTAATAACCAGATCTGTCAATCCGGTATTCTGTACCAATATTGAATACGGGAAACAGGCCGCCATAGGTAAAATCCAATCCCGTTTTCTTATATTGTTCGTCGCTGTTGTACCCTATATATATTTCAGACTGCAGCGTATTGAGTACATTCTGACCGAGCAGTGAAAGCGTATAATTCGGATCACTGAAATAAGGTCTCCAGCTATGAAAATTAAAAATATGGGTAAATTCAGAATAGGGTTTGGAAGTAAAACCTGAATCCGGTATGGGATGGGGTATTTGGAAGGGAGGATTATCCAACGCATATACCTGGTGTTTTTCGGAAGTATCCAGTTTGGGGAAAACCACCGGTTCACGGCCAAAAATGTGATCGATTCCCCCCGTTTGCACGCGATATCCCGAAGAAGTAAAACTGTTCCACAGCAGATGTCCGCTTTGGGAAGTGAGCTGGTAGTTTCCCGTAACCGCATCTGCCAGCAGCGGGTAGATTTTTCCTTCACGCAAGCAAAATCCCTGGTCCTGTCCCTGGTAGGTGCGGGTAAAATATATAACTTGGTTTTCAACGGAAATAAATCCCAGGGGGTCCATGGACCAGTCCGTAAGGGGTTGTTGATTTCCGCTGACCAGATCTATTTGCAAAAGACACATCTGACCTCTTGTATTTCTAACCGCCACAACCAGCTGATTGTTTCCATAAAATTTTGGATAGGTATAAATCAATCCGTCCGGATTGGGCAAGCGACGGATCATTTTGCCTGTATGGATATCCAGGAGGTCTAAGGAACTTTTTCCTTCGATGGGGAGATTTACCGCCACCAGCGTCTGGCCGTCGGCAGATATGTCCGGAGCAAAATATTTTGTTTTCGAAGTCAGCCGGAGATCTTTTTTGGTTTGAACATTCAGCAGACGAATGACAGAATAATCCCTCCAGCCCCACCGCAGGTCCGGTTCAAAAGCGGTATACGCCACCAGATGATCCCGATAAGAAAATGCATCTTCGATCGTGACGGCCTGGTATCTTATTCGGGTCAATTTTGCACTTCCGGTTTTTTGCAAAACAAATGCGGGAGGAAGACTATAACTAC
>JABDAN010000049.1:0-21858 GCA_013289175.1 Bacteroidota bacterium | reverse complement strand
TATAACTACTGTTCACAAATACAAATTCATTGCTGTCAATAAACTGTGGGAAGAGTTCGTCGGCGACAAAATGAGGCATTTTTTTACCATAGCGTGCTGAAAAACTCTGGTAAGAACTCTCGGGAAGCTGGTTTTGAAAATAGTCCAGGGCTCGTGTATGGAAGGAGTCAAAAGAAATTCCCGTGTTTCTTTTGATAGAAGCCTGCAAGGGGTAAAACAATCCTTTATAGGCTGCCGCCTCTACGGCGGTTTTTGCCCAGAAATCCGCCCCATATTTTTCTCTTCCATAAGAGACCATCATATACCCCAGCGGATAGTGGTCCGGAGTAAAATCGCGGTAAGATCCATTGCGCAGTTTCATCCAGGAATATTTTTTATCTGCAATCCAAAGGGATTCATACCCCGTCAAAAAAAGTGGAAGGCGTCCCCTGCCCTGCTGGCTGACCAGTGTCTCCTGAAACACGGCGTCCCCTTCCCAGAACCAGTTGGGGACGGCCAGGTTGTTGGCGAAGGCCAGGCCGTCTTGTCCGGCCACTATATAAAACGCTTTGGACAGGCCTACACAAAAATTATTGTATTGCTGGACATGGCGGTATTCGTGAATGGCCAGGGTTTGATCCCAGGGCAAACTGCCCAGTTGAAAACTATTTTGTGAAGGAGTCAGCTGAAATTCACTTCTAAAAGGTGCCAGCTGAACATATCCATTGGAAACAGTGGTGAGGTTATGAAAGACAATATCGATGGGCTTTTGTTTGCCTCCTATCGTAACCAGGGTTGTGTGACTCAAACCCGTCACCAGGTAGGCAACCTGTCGCGCTTCTGAATCCAGACCTGGTGGATAGATGATGTTGGCAGGAATGGTATGAATAACTTTCCAATGCACAGAAGGAGGCGTTCCTCCAAATACCTGGGCCTTGACTGGGCCGTAGGATATGACGGATATAAAGCAGAGCAGGGACAGAATTTTGCGCATCAGTCAATTTGATCTGAAACAAAAATTGAAATTAGTCCATCGTCTTCATAGATGGAAGATCATAATTCCTATATCTTCGAATCTTCTCATGAAAGAAAAGGGTCATTTATTTTCTCTTTCTAACAACCTGGATTCGCTTCTGGCAGCCTTTGCCGGCTTTTTTCTGATCCAGATTTTCGCAAAACACAGTGGAATCGGGGTTTCCCCAGATTCAGTGACCTATATCAGTGCCAGCCGCCATTTGATTCAAGGAGTGGGATTTAAGTCCTTTGACCTCCAGCCGGTGGTGGATTTTCCTTTTGCCTATCCTTTTTTTTTAACAATCATTTCGTTTTTTACCCAGATGGATCCCTTGCAATTTGGCGCTTTGCTGAATGGAATTCTTTTTTGGAACCCTGCTCTATGGGAGCGGTGCCATGATGAACGGTTTTATCAAACCCTCCGCCTGGTATAAACGTGTTATCCTGCTGTGTATATTATTGAGTCCTGCGTTGCAGGAAGTATATTCTATGTTGTGGTCGGAGACGGTATTTCTTCTGCTCCTTTTAATTTTTATAGTTTGTATAACTAGATACCTGCGCCATCTGACCATGCGTTCGCTGTTGATTTCTGCTCTGATTTGCGCAACGGTCTGTCTAACCAGGTATGCCGGGGTATTTTGTTTGATTACAGGTGGTGTGTTGATTTTTTTCAACGACAAACCAAGCTGGCGAAAAAGGATTGTCCACTGTTTTATATTCGGTTCCATTTCCCTGGGTCCGCTGCTGATCAATATTGTGAGAAATCGCTGGGTGACGGGTTTGGCTACCGGTATCCGGCCTAAAAGTGAGGTGGGGTTGTCTACCATTCTGGATTATTTTGGAGGAGTACTCAGCGATTGGCTTCTGGTCGCCAGAAATCCAGGCCTTTCCATAGTGCTGGCCTCCGGGGTGCTCCTGCTTTTTGCTGCGACCATTGTTCGAAGAAAACTGAGAAAAACCACCGAAAGTTTTGAATATGTTGCAGCAGTACTGGGATTGGTTTATGGCGGATTTTTATTGGTTTCGTACAGCATTACCCGTTATGAACCGTTTACGAACCGCTTGTTGGCACCCATATTTATTCCACTTCTTTGGACGATCAGTTGTTGGATTCCGGGATGGCTCCTTGCGGCAAGACGCCGTATGAAATGGGTGGCAGCCACGGCGGTCTTGGTAGCGGCAGCCTGGTTTTTGAACCGGCAACTGGCGGCAGATTGGGAGTACTATGACGGGGT
The DNA here is from genome assembly GCA_013289175.1 of Bacteroidota bacterium. Classification (GTDB taxonomy): domain Bacteria; phylum Bacteroidota; class Bacteroidia; order Chitinophagales; family Chitinophagaceae; genus Puia. Next base: position 19,630 of record JABDAN010000049.1, on the reverse strand, counting down.
CAAAGACGCTGGAATTCCGGGTTACCGGGAGGATCCATTTGTTGAGTCTGGTATTGTCCAGTTCCTTGAGAAAAACCAGTCCCTATTTAACAGCGACCGTCCGGTATATTCCAACGCCGGGGATGCTTTTTATTTTGTCACAGGCAAACCATCCTTCCAGCTTCCCTTTTTGGATTTTCCAGATCAGGTACAACGCTATTATGATCGGCAGCGCAACCATTTGACCCCCGATTATCTGGTATGGTTTCAAAATGAAGAAGATCTTCAGATGCCCGCCCTGGATACCATTTTAAAACACAAAGAAATGGTACTGCTTAAACAACTGCCGGATGGAGCCGTTTACATGAGCCAATGAAAGGGTTGCGACAAAGGCAAGGATACAATCCTTTTTTATAGCGGCCGGATCCAGATATTGCGAAAACTATCGGGTTTGCTGGGATCCCCGTGGGCCTGAAGCTTAATCGGTGATGCTCCGTGTTTTTTATAATAAGGTTGCCCGATATACTGCGTGACACCTTTTAACACATAGTCATTCTGCACCAATACGCCATTGAGAAAAGCGGTTACCTTGGCCGGTGAATCTACCGAGCCATCCTCTTTAAATCTCGGCGCCGTCCAGACCACTTCATATACCTGCCATTCGCCGGGTTTGCGGCTGGGATTGACCAGGGGAATACCTTGTTTATACATGCTTCCCACTTGTCCGTTTACGTAGGTGGTGTTGTTGTAATTATCCAGGATTTGCAACTCATATCCGAGATCCGCTCCAGAGTCGGATATATCGGCAAGAAATATGCCGCTGTTGCCCCGGGCCTGTCCGCTGCCTTCGATGTCCTTTGGAATTCTGAATTCCAGGTGAAGCTGATAGTCCATGAATCGTTGCTTGGTGAGGATGCCCCCCGCTTTTTTATTAACCGTCATGACATGGTCAGAAACCTCCCATCCTGCAGGCTTGGTAGTATCCACGCCCGCCGCCCGCCACATGTCCAGGTTTTTGCCATCAAACAAAATAATCGCATCAGAAGGAGGTTCCGCATCCGTTTGGCCGGGCGTCACTATTTTCGGAACCGGACTATATACTTCGGTGGGTTTGGCTAATTCAGCCGGGGTCTGCGCCAATGAATAACCCCCTGCAAGAAACAAAAGAACCAGAAGGACCAACATTTTTTTTAAACAAGACAATACGGAGACGTTCATATGCAATCTTTTAAATTGCATTCAAGGTAACAAAATTAGATCGAAGGAGATCATTTTTGAACCAGTTCTCATTGCGGTTCGATCGTAACCTCATGGGCATACTCCCTGCGCAAAGAGTCTTTGATATGTGTGGTGTCTTTGTTGAGCGCCGGGAATTCAAAAAATACTTTATAGGTAGAATCTTTGTGGTAGTAATGCGCTTTCAGTTCAAAAGACATGAGCTGATTGTAGCGCCGCATTGCCCGGGGTTTATCATTGGTCTCCAGGATAATGAATTTATAGACGATCCCTGGCTTAGCTGCTGCGGGTGGGTGTGCAGTATCGGCCACCAACACTTTTGCCGAATCTTTGCGAACGGAATCTTTTTTTGCAGAATCTGCTGCTGGCAATTGTTGCGGACCTACGGCCGTACTGTTGGTAGCATTTTCATTAACAGGAGCTCCCGTTTTTTTATACATTAGCCAGCCTCCCCATCCTACAATGAACAGGGCGATTATAATAACACCCAGCACCAGTAGATTTCTGTTTTGGGGTGCAGGGGAAATACTGGTTTGCTTTTTATCCTTGGCGTAAATTTTCTTTTTCTCGCTTTCAGGGGAAGAAGCACTTTCCCGGATCAGCGAATATTCACCCGGTGTAAAATCAAATTTCCCCGATTTATTTTTGGAAATGGTCCCGATTCCTTCCAGATGAAAAGGTTTGCCAATGTTTAACATTTCCGTTCCCAGATTCAGGTAGGAATCCAGATCGGAAATCGCAAGAGGGGTGATCTTGCCGGTATTTTCGCAAATAAAATTAATCAGGTCTTTCTCGGCGGCGGCTATATTTGCATTCTGGAACTGCACCGCATTGGGCATGGAAAGCAACGCACGATCCTCTGCTTCTGGAAGCACAACCGACTTATCCAATGTGAAAATACCCAGACCGGGCAGAGGCATTCTCCGGTTCTTATATAAATACTGTACAAGCAACTGAGGGATCTTCAAAGCCAATGGATTTACTTTTTAAGTAATTATCGAACGCAATTACGATGAAATAATTATATGAAAATTAAAATAAAATATTGAAAACTAACCATATACCCGTCGAATCTTCAAGTTTTATTCAATATTTCTGTACCTGGGCATCCTTTAAATCGTCCCGTTATGCTTACTGAGGAAGAAGAGGCATTCCTGATCTACTGGAAAAACAACCGCGATAGACAACGGCGAACTTTCCGTCAGTTTCTGCTGGGCATCCCCTTGGCTCTCCTGTTTGTCATCCCCATCGCCCTCAATTTTTTTTCTGGTTGGTATAAAAGAGCCACGATGATTCAGAATACTTCGGAATTCAGTCCGGGGATCCTGCTCTTGGCCCTGGTACTGATCGTGGTTTTTATCGCTATTTTCTCCCGAAAATTCAAATGGGAGCAGAATGAACAACGATATATTGAATTGCTCTCTAAAAAACGGAAACTGGAGGAAAATGAAAAAAAATAAGGTGGTGCAGCGTTTTAGATCAACGGCTTGTCTTATTTAACAGGCTGATATTTATTACCAAGAGCCGTAACCAAACTACCTGCTAAACCAACCCTGAACCACTCGTTCGGGGTTTTTTTTATTGTAATTTTGGCAAAACGATTTCATTGCCCTACGAACCCATTTCCGTATTTGATATTTTTAAGATTGGTGTGGGTCCTTCCAGTTCTCACACCCTGGGGCCCTGGAGGGCCAGTCAGGCTTTTATCGGATCCTTGAGAGAAAGAGGTGACCTGGGAGACCTGAAACACCTTCAAGTACTCCTGTACGGTTCTCTGGCCAAAACCGGGTTGGGTCATGGTACGGATATCGCTATCCAACTGGGGCTGGCAGGATTTGATCCGGTTGCCATCGATACGACCACCATTCCTTCTGTCATTGCAAAAATAAAGGAAGAACAAAACCTGGGGCCTGCCCTGCCGATTTCCTTTGATCCTTCCAGTGACATTCAGTTTCTTACTCGAGAATCCCTGCCTTATCATCCCAATGCACTCAGTTTTCTAGCCGATTTCCACCACCGGGATTCGTTCGCCGAGACCTATTATTCCATTGGCGGGGGCTTCATCGAGAAGGAATCCGGTTCCAGGACAGAAAAAAAAGCCGTTCAATTGCCCTTTCCCATTGACACAGCCAATGAATTGCTGCATTGGTGCAGGAAAACCGGTCTTGCCATTCATGAAGTGGTCCTGGAAAATGAGCATGCATGGAGGGAGGAGTCAGCAGTTAGAAACCAGCTGGAAAATATTTGGCAGGTAATGAGGGATTGCATTTATCGAGGTTGCCATACCGAGGGGATTTTACCAGGGGGACTGGAAGTCAGCCGTCGTGCAGCTGCACTCAATAAAAAGTTGCTGAAAAACAGAACCTATTCCGATCATGCCGGTTGGATCAGGGCAATCCGGGAGGGTGGAAAAGATTTTCAATATATTTTGGACTGGGTTAGTTGCTTTGCCCTGGCCGTGAATGAAGAGAATGCTTCTTTCGGAAAGGTCGTCACCGCCCCCACCAACGGTGCTGCCGGCGTGGTACCCGCCGTGCTGCAATATTTCATTTGTTTTACGGAAGCCTATAGCGAAGAGAAAATCATCTCATTCCTTTTGACCGCGGCTGAAATCGGGAGTATTTTTAAGAAAGGAGCCACACTTTCGGCAGCCATGGGTGGTTGTCAGGCGGAAATCGGTGTATCTTCTGCCATGGCCGCTGCGGCCCTGACTGAGTCTATGGGCGGCACCCAGCGGCAAGCCTTGATGGCAGCAGAAATCGCCATGGAGCATCATCTGGGATTAACCTGTGATCCCATAGGAGGACTGGTGCAGGTGCCTTGCATCGAACGCAATACGATGGGTGCCATCAAAGCCATTACTGCCTCGCAACTGGCGATGCAAAGCATGCCGGATTTCGCGAAGGTTTCCTTGGATGCCGTTATAAGGACCATGTGGGACACGGCCCTGGACATGAATAGCAAATACAAAGAAACTTCAGATGGTGGCCTGGCCGTTCAGGTCCCGCTCAGTTTACCAGAATGCTAGGTTTCTTACCGCAGAATGACTGTTGCTCATTTCAGCAATATGCTCATTTGGATCGGCGTATTCTTTTTTCCCTGATTTTTAGCTTACCCCTACCGGCTCTTCCAGACTCAATACCTGCATGGCTTCCGGATCCAGATTGATTTCCGCAGCTTTCAGCAGGTCACTTAATTGTGTCACGGTCGTAGCGCTGGCAAGGGGTGCAACGACGGCTGGTCGGGAGATGAGCCATGCCAGCGCGATGGTGGCTGGCGAAGCGTTATATCTGGAAGCTACCAGATCCAATGCTTCCAGGATTTTCCTGCCTTTTTCGTTCAGGTATTGCTGGATACCTTTACCGCGGACGCTTTTATGCAAGTCTTGTTCACCGCGGTATTTACCAGTCAGAAATCCACTAGCCAAGGAATAATAAGGGATTATCCCGATTTTCTCCTGAAGACAAAGTGGCTGTATTTCTATTTCGATATTTCTGTCGTAGAGGTTGTAGGCCGGCTGAAAGGTCTCATAACGGGCATAACCATTCGCTTTACTGGTATCCAGGGCCTTTTTCAGTCGCTCCACGGTAAAATTGGAGGCTCCGATTGCCCGGACCTTTCCCTCTTTTATTAGGTCTGAAAAGGCGCCCAGTGTTTCTTCCATAGAAACCGATGGATCATCGTCGTGTGATTGATACAAATCAATATAGGAGGTCTGAAGTCTTTTCAGAGATGCCTCCACTGCTTGGTGGATATATTTTTTGCTCAGACCTTTTTTATCCGAACCCATGGGTTTGCCGACCTTGGTGGCGATCACCACAGTGTCCCGGTTTTTTCTGCTGGCAAGCCATTCCCCCAGGATAGTCTCCGATTCTCCTCCCCTATTTCCTGGAGCCCAGGTAGAATAAACGTCTGCTGTATCAATCAAATTAAAGCCAGCGGCTGAAAATACATCCAGCAACTCAAAGGCATTTTTTTTATCTACCGTCCAGCCAAAGACATTTCCGCCAAAGGCAAAGGGTGCAACCCATATGCCCGAACGACCTAATTCTCTTTTTTCCATCTTCAGTTTTTTATATTTACAATTATTTAGAAAGAAAGTTAGAGCGATAACCGACTATTTTTACCCATAAGCATAAGAAATGGATCCTTTTATTCCCGGCGCAGCGATTCGAATTGTTGAGGAAGAAGACTTGTGGCAGGTTCGGGAACTGGCTGAGCAAATCTTCCCGGTTACCTATCAGGATATCGTGTCAGCCCGTCAAATCGATTACATGATGGACATGATTTATAGCCCGGAGGCACTCGTGCATCAGCTGGATGAGGGGCAGATTTTTCATATCCTGTATCTGGAGGAAAGGCCGGTGGGATTTGCGTCCTATATGCCCCTGGAAAATGAGGGAGCATTTAAGCTCAATAAAATTTACCTGGATCCAGGTCTACAGGGAAAAGGGGTGGGCAGGTTTTTACTAGCGGACATGATAACACGTGTAAAAAATGCAGGTGGCCAAACGCTTCAGCTGAATGTAAACCGTCACAATACAGCGCGTGGTTTTTATGAGAAAATGGGCTTTACCTTACTCAAAGAGGACTTGATTGATATTGGAGGCGGTTATTTCATGGACGATTATGTGATGATATTGCCTTTGTCGCAAAATACTTGAACCCCCAGTAGCGGGACATCGAATGGTTTTTCAGACCGGATCAACCGCGCTTCACCAGGGAAACCTTCCCGATTGTTTCAGGGACAACCCATTTAAATTAAAGTTGATCCTTTGTTGAGTGAGTAGGTGGATAACCTGGCAATCTTTTTCAGATCACCTGAGCAAGAGAATGAGTTGGAGAGCCAGGAATCCTCCATTGAGATAGATGAGGGGTTTGGGAATTCCTTTGGGTTTTTTTTTGGTGATAAACAAAACAAGCATCCAACCATTGATCACAACATTGAGGATCACCGACAAAAAAAATCCCATCACAATGATCAAGGATGCAAACTCTTTTTCTATAGGATGCTTGAACCACAGGAAGCCGATTGCCAGCAGGAAACAGAGGTTACAAATGAAAGCCGCGCGATAAAACATCCTTAACAAAGCCATAGTTCAAAAATCCAAAATTCTGCATAAAATAGCATTATTTTGCCTGATTAACCATTTTCATTGTATGAATTCAACGCTTCTTAAGAAAACCCTTCCACATATCATCGCCGTTGTTGTTTTCCTGATTGTTTCCGTAGCATACAATAAAACTGCCTTAGAGGGCAAGGTCCTCCGGCAAATAGATGTTCAGGGTTACAAAGGCATGGCGCAACAGTCCAATGAGTATAAAGAGAAATATGGACACTGGCCCTTGTGGTCAGAATCCATGTTTGGAGGAATGCCGGCCTATAATATTGCGTTGGAGAGCACCCATGTAGTAGGCATTGGATTTGTAAACTGGATTTTTTTCCTGGGTAAAGAGCCTTTAAAACCCATTTGTTTTTTCTTCGCTGCCTGCGTTTGTTTTTATATTCTCACTCAGGTATTCGGATTGAGTCTGCTCATATCCATGCTGGGATCCCTGGCTTATGGATATGCGACTTTCAACCCGATCCTGGTGGCCGTTGGCCATGACACGGAACTCATTGCCATTGGTTATATGCCTGCGGTTATCGCAGGAGTCCTACTCATCTTAAGAGGAAAGTGGTTGGGAGGAACCGCTTTGTTAACCTTATTTTTTACCCTGCAGGTTAGCATACAACACTTACAGATCGTTTATTATACCGGTTTGATAATTGGCATCATCGGAATAACCTATCTGGTCAGTAACTGGAAGCAGATAAAATGGAGACAATTTATCATGGCTGCGGTTCTCATCGGGTTTTCGCTCGTAGTCGGACTTTTGAACTATGCCTATACCTTGATGCCAACCAGAGAACTGGTTACAGAAACCATGCGGGGCGGCAAATCACAACTAACGGCAAAAGACAAAAACAATAAAACATCCGGAGGGCTGGACAAAGAATATGCCTTTCGTTGGAGTTACGGCATTGGGGAAACCCTTACATTGTTTGTACCCGGCATGCAAGGTGGCGGATACGAGGGCAAGGAATTTACGGATTCCAAATTCGCCGATAAACTAACGGAAGTGGGCATCATGTCCGAAGACAATGCACTGGCTCAAGCCAACTACCGGTCTTACTGGGGTGACCAGCCGGGTACTGCGGGTCCGGTTTATCTGGGAGCTGTCATCTGTTTTCTTTTCATTCTCGGAATGGTCTATGTAAAGTCCTGGCACAAATGGTGGATTTTGTCTATATGCATCGTCGGCATCGTGCTGGCCTGGGGCAGGCATTTTGCCGCTGTCAATTATTTTCTCTTTGATTATTTCCCACTGTACAGCAAATTCAGGGCACCATCGATGGCCCTCGTGATGCCACAGCTGGGATTTGCGTTACTGGCTGTACTGGGGCTGCAAGAATTTGTCGAAGAGATCGAAAGAAAACAGCTTGACTGGAATAAATTCAAAAACGTACTATACATCTCTGCCGGTCTTATTTTGTTTAGTTTGGTTATTTATTTTTCGAGTGATTTTAAGTCAGATTCCGACAATCAGGTAAAAGAGAATTTTGTTTCCAATATCATTCAGCAGCAATCCCGGGGAAAACAACCTTCTCCCGAAGTACAACAACAAGCCATGCAAATGGTCAATGGATGGATGTCAGCCCTGCACGAAGACCGCAAAGGTATTTTTCAAGCGGATCTGTTAAGAAGTGTTGTCTTCTTGCTGCTTTCTGCTGCTTTGTGTTGGTTCTATTTCAAAGGGAAAATAAAGTCGCCCATTTTACTTGCCGGACTCTTGATCCTGAGTTCCTATGACCTGATGGCCGAAGGGAAAAAATACCTGAGTGATGAGAGTTATTCTGATCCCGAATCGGAAGAAACAACTTTTACCATGTCCAATGCGGATCAGCGCATCAAAGCAGACCCCGAAAAGAGTTTCCGTGTGCTGGATATCGCCAGTGGGGATCCTTTCAATAGTGCACATGCCTCTTATTACCACAATTCAGTCGGTGGTTATCATCCTGCCAAACTTGCCTTATACAATGATCTGATCGAACACCAGCTGGTAAAAGGAAATCAGCTCGTGTATAACATGCTCAATACAAGATATGTGATCCGCAAGGGTGCCGATGGCAAGGAAGACGCCATGTTGAATACAGGGGCTTTTGGATCCTGCTGGTTGGTATCTGACATCCTATTTGTAAAAAACGCCGATCAGGAAATGTCTTCACTAGACAGTATCAATGTGCGCGATACGGCCATTGTTGAAGAACTCTATAAGGATAAGATTCCTCTCTTACCCCAAAAGGACTCATCGGCCTCCATTCACCTGATCGACAATCTCAACGATAAAATTTCCTACAGCTTTAAGTCAAGGACCAATCAGTTTGCGGTATTCAGTGAAATCTATTATGACAAAGGATGGAATGCCTTTATTGATGGCCATCCGGCTCCTTACTGCCGGGTGGATTATGTTTTGCGCGGTATGTCGGTTCCCGCTGGTGATCATACCATCGAATTCCGATTTGAACCACAATCCTATGTAACGGGTAACCGGCTCAGTATTGTCTCCGGCCTAATTACTTATTTGTTGTTGATTGGGGCGATTTTGCAAATTGCGGGGGTTATTCCCAAAAGGAAGTTGGTCACAAAATCGGTTGCAAACCGTTCGGATCAGACCTCGTAAAATTGATGACGAAGAAAAAATGAATGTTTATTTCCAAACGCTTCAACCAATCTTAACGGCCCTTTGGCGTCCGGAATCAACATGAATATCATCAGCCTAGTCTCCTATAATTTTCTTCCGGCAAAATCCGGCGGACAAAAGGGTATTGCGCTTTTTTATAAATATTTTTCTGCCTATCATTCTGTTACCATCGTTTCCACAAAGCACAACGATCCTGTTTTTGCTCAGGGATATGAATTAAGGAATATCCTACCAGATTCACGCCTTCGGTATATCAACCCCTTTTTATATTTTAGGATCAGAAACTGCATCCGGGAAAAAAAAGCCAGCCACCTTATCTTGGAGCATCCCTATTTTGGATGGCTGGGGATGTTGCTCAAAAAATTCTGTCCAATCCGGCTGGTGGTTCATTCCCACAATATTGAATCCATACGTTGGAAGGGACTGGGGAAATGGTGGTGGCGAATTTTATGGCAGTACGAAAAAATGACCCACCGATCGGCGGACTATAGTTTTTTTATTCAGGATGCCGACCGGGATTTTGCGATTGCTTCCTTTGGCCTGGACCCAAAAAAGTGCCTTACGGTCAGTTATGGAACTGAAATTCCTTCGCCGCCTTCGCCCGAAACCCAGCAAATTGCAAAATCTACTCTTCAAAGAGATTTAAAAGTACCACAAGTCACCCCCTTATTACTATTCAACGGCGCTTTTGGGTATGGACCCAACCGGGAGGCTCTTGAAAATCTGCTCTATAAGGTCAATCCGCTTTTACAAAAAAACGGTCTGACCTATTTGTTGTTGATAATCGGGCTGGATATTCCAGCAGAAATCCAGCAAACAGCCTATCCTTCCGTCCGGGTGCTGGGTTTTGCTGAAAATCTCGAGTTATATCTTACCGGCTGCCAGGTATTTTTGAATCCGGTCAATTCCGGTGGAGGAATCAAAACAAAACTGGTAGAGTCCCTGGCCTATGGTCTCAATGCGGTTTCCACTGTCCATGGGGCGGTAGGTATTGATCCCCAGTTATGCAATCACAAACTGATCCTATGCGCCGACAACGATTGGAACGCCTTTTCCAATGCGGTTGAACAACTCCTGATAGAAAAAAATACCATGCCCCCTGAATTTTACGATCATTTTTACTGGGTTCCAATAACCCGGAGGGCGGCGAGTTTTATCGAATAAAAAGAAGCGGAAAGAATAGAAGGGGAAAATTAAAAATGGTGTAAAATCCAGGAGTTCCTAAATATTACACCATTCGTCAATGATTTGATAAGCCTTTAACCTTAGCTCTTTGCCTTACCCTGAAACTACCATTTGTCCACTTCTTCCAGATGGTCAGTAGAAGTAGAAGAAGCTGCTGTTACTGAAGGGGTTGCCTCAGCTTTTACGGGTTCTGGTTCTGTAACCTGAACGACTGGATCGAGTGGTGCATCCTGCGGTTCGTTGCTTGAATGCAATTCACGGGATTCGTGAACATCGTGATGGCTTTCTCCGTTTTCAGAAACCTGATCGTGGTTGAAAGCATCGAAATCAAAATCCGGCATCAGATCAGTCTTTACATAATCTACCGCTTCCGTGAGCGCCTTGATAAATTTGTTGAAGTCTTCCTTGTACAAGAAGATTTTATGCCTGTCATACCCATCTTCATTAAATTTTTTCCGGCTTTCAGTAATCGTTAGATAATAATCATTGCTCCTTGTAGCACGTACATCAAAAAAATAAGTCCTTCGCTTACCGGCCCTGATTCGTTTGCTGTACACGCTCTCCATTCTTTTGTCATTGTTCTCGTACGCCACGTTTGTTGTTTTAGGTAATAAAATAAAGCAAGCCCATACAAATATAATATTGTTATGGAACTGGCAAAAAATTCCCCAATTTGTTTCGTGCTTTTTAGAATGCGCGTGTTTTTACGTAATTCACGTCAGTCGGGGCTTTGGACCTCGTCACCAGTTTTCTGTTGTTGTTCATAAAGGCGAGTATAAAGGCCGTCGGCCGCCAATAATTCTTCGTGGGTGCCGGTTTCAACCATTTTGCCGTGATCCAGCACTATGATTCGGTCAAATTCAAAGAGTGTAAAGATGCGATGGGTAATGATGAAGGCTGTTTTATTTTGAAGGTAGCGGTATAGATTGCCAATGATCTCCTTTTCTGTCCGGGCGTCCACTGCACTGAGGCAGTCGTCGAAAATTACCAGTTCGTGATCGCCTGCCAGGGCACGGGCGATGGATATTCGTTGCTTTTGACCTCCACTTAGTGTAACGCCTCTCTCCCCGATCAGGGTATCATAACCAGAAGCAAACTGCATGATCTCCTTGTCGATACTGGCTGCGATGGCTGCTTTCTTGGCTTCGGCTGGAAGCTTCTGCTCCCGGCCAAAAAGGATATTTCCCACAACGGTATCACTGAACAGGAAGACATCTTGCGGGACATAGCCAATTTGATTGCGAAAATCAGCCAGGTCCAAGGTTTGTATGTTTTTGCCATCCATCCGGATTCTTCCACTGGTGGGATCGTAGTAACGTAAGATCAGTTGGGCAAGGGTAGTTTTACCGCTTCCTGTCCTTCCAATCACGGCTATCTTCTCTCCTTTTTTTACCTCCAAATCGAAGTCCTTTAGGGCATGAATGCCGGTGTGGGGATAGGTAAAGTTTACTTTTTCAAAAGAGATATGGCCCGAAAGGGGTTGACGGATAGGTTGCAAAGCATTGTGGATGGTAGGTTCCGTCTCCAAAAACTCATTCAATCTTTTCTGAGATGCAGAAGCCCTTTGAATCATGCTGGCAACCCATCCGATCGCGCTAACCGGGAAAGTCAGCATGGTAATGTAAATCACAAATTCAGTAATCGTTCCCAAATCCGTGTGGTGCGTACCACGGATCACATAAAATCCGCCCAACATGATGGTAAGCAGCGTACTTAAGCCGATGAGCAAACCCATGGAAGGGAAATAAATGGCTTCCACTTTGGCCAAACCAATGGCATTTTTGCGGTATTCTTCGCTGTTGTGGGTGAAAAAACGGACCATGGCAGTCTCTTGTACAAAAGATTTGATGACCCGGATCCCACTGTAAGATTCCTGTGCATTGGTGGTGAGTTTGCTCAACAGGGCCTGAATTTTTTCACTCTTTTTATGAATCAGGGTATTGACCAGATAGATCGTAACGGCCAAAACGGGCAGCGGTGCCAGCACATATAACGTGAGCAGGGCATCTTTTCGAATCATAAAATAAAGGCTGAATCCGATGGTAGCCAGGAGGTTTCCCAGATACATGATGGCCGGACCAGTATACATCCGAACCCGGCTGACGTCTTCTGCCATACGACTCATCAGATCTCCCGTGCTGTGCACTTTGTAAAATGCGGTGTCCAGTTTCTGATAATGCAAGTAGATTTCATTCTTCTGGTCAAATTCTATATGGCGGCTCATGACGATAATGGTCTGACGCATGAGGAACATGAAGATTCCTCCAATGATGGCCAAAATCAACAGCGTCATTCCGGAGAGCGCGACTTTTTGCCCAAAACTCCTTTGGGTGGTATTGAGTGCCCGGATATATTTTTTTACTAAAATATCGTAGTTGGCAGTATCCGCTTTCCGAGTGGAAGAAGACCGGATTTCCTGAGCGGGAGAATGCTGTCCTGGCAAAAGTCCCTGTGCTTCAGCGGCATTCACGACATAACCGGTCACTTGCGGAGCAAGAATGCGAAAATAATTGGATAGAAGTACAAAGATGAGCCCTAGTAAAAGTCTCCACTTATATTTCCAGAAGTATTTATTGACAGCACGCAGGTATCTCAAACCACCTAATTTACGCTTGCAATTTAATTGTTAATTGCCAATTGTCTGGAGTTCGTCAAAAGGAATACCGATCCTAATTTCCGTCCCAGCATAATGTTGGTGCATCGGGGTAGCCATGAACCACCAACTTTCAAATATTCTGCCTTTTGAGTTCGCTTACCGCATATTTGGCAGCCCGGGCTGTTAAAGCCATATAAAATATAGAAGGGCTTTGATTGGCCGTGCTTGTCATACAGGCTCCGTCGGTGACAAAAACATTTTTGCATTGATGAAACTGATTCCAACCATTCAACAGCGAAGTTTTGGGATCCTTCCCCATTCGACAGCCACCCATTTCATGGATATCCCTTCCCGGGGCCCAGTGGTTGTCCATCGTAGAAATATCCTTTACCCCCGCACTCGACAAAGTTTCAGATGCCTGCAATAAAAAATCCTTTAACAGCAATTCATCGTTGTGATCGTAGGCAACATTGGTTACGAGTAAAGGTATCCCCCACTGGTCCTTTTTATCCCGGGAAAGAGAAACCGTGTTGGTTTCCTTGGGGACCGTTTCACCCTGCATGTAGATATAACATCCCCAATGACCTGCTTCCGTGATGGCTTTTTTATAGTCGGCCCCGATTTCCGGGCCGTCGGTTGATCCATCGGCTCTTTTCCGGAAACAGCCCATAAAGGCCATATAACCACCCACGAAATCCATTTCTTGTTTTTTCAGGTTCCTGAAATTGGCCATCATGGATTCAGCCGGCTTTCTTCCATAATAGTAAGAGTCTAAAAATCCTTCTATTTTACCTCCAGCGGATCCCCGGTAATTCTGGTGGCAGATGTATTTACCCAACAAGCCATTGTCGTTGCCGAATCCATTTGGGAATCGCCGAGAAGTAGAATTAAGCAAGATAAGATTCGTATTGAGGGCCGAGGCATTCATAAAAATGATCCGGGAAAAATATTCGGTGACATCGTGCGTAACGGCATCGATTATGCGAACACCTACGGCTTTATTTTTTTTCTCATCATAAATAATGGAATGAACCACACTGTGAGGACGAATAGTAAGATTACCGGTTCGGGCAGCCCAGGGCAAAGTGGATGAATTGGAACTGAAATAACCTCCAAAGGGACAGCCCCGCATACATAGATCACGGGCCTGGCATTGTCCCCTTCCTTGTTGAAGATGAATTTCCTTGGGTTGCGTCAATTGCGCCCACCTGCCTTGGATCATAAACCGATCCTTGTGACGGGCACTGATTTTCTGCTGCAGATCCTTTTCAACACAATTGAATTCAAATGGCGGCAGATAGTCACCGTCGGGCATGGATTCCAGCCCGTCTTTGTTTCCACAGATCCCGGCAAATCGTTCGACATGAGAATACCAGGGGGCAATATCATCGTAACCGATCGGCCATTCTATGCCGTAACCATCCCGGGCGGGTGCGGTAAATTCATACTTACTCCAACGGGGGCAAGCCCTGCCCCAGATCAGCGATTTACCCCCTACCTGATAGCCACGAATCCATTCAAAGGGCTTTTCCTGGACATAAGGGTGGTCATTGTCCTTAATAAAAAAATGCTGGGTGGATTCGTCGAAGCCGGGGGCAAGGGTGATCAGCGGATTTTCCTTTACAAAAGCATCCGGCATGGCGCCTCGGTGTGGCAGTTGCCAGGGAGCCCACATGGCGGTAGGATAGTCTTTGAGGTGAACCACATCCCGCCCTCTTTCCAAAACCAGTGTCTTCAGTCCGGCTTCGCAAAGTTCTTTGGCTGCCCAGCCTCCGCTGATACCGGAACCAACCACGATGGCGTCGTAATTATTCATATAGTAAGTTTAATCGTTCGTGGGAATTGAACTGACAACTTAAAAAATATATCCGGATAATTTCGATAATTATTTAAATAAATAAACTTACCTATGTATCCGGAACCCAACAAACTGTAATGAGCAATGGCCCGCATTGTGTTATGTGTTGACGACGATCCCGATGACCGAGAATTGATTCGAAATGCCATCTTTAAGGTGGATCCATCCTATTCGGTAGCCTATGCCACCAATGGCAAAGAAGCACTCTCATACCTAGATCAATCTTTAAAAACCGAATTACCCTGTTTGATCATTATGGACATCAATATGCCTGTGATGGATGGGAAACAAACCGTTGCAGAAATCAAAAAAATAGAAAAACTCAAGGAGGTTCCCATCGTGGTATTCACTACATCCAATCATCCGTCCGATCTTCAGTTCTGCCAGCGCCACGGCGTGGAACTGGTGACCAAACCGGCCAATTTTGTACAAATCACCAGCGAAGCTGAACGACTGCTTCAGCATTGCTCCGAATAGGATGGCCGCTTGGCCCCGAAACCCTAGACAGACCCCGTTTATTCGATTGGCAGAAGCACCGTAAACTGTGCCCCTACCCCGGGTTCACCTTGTGCCGTCAAATAACCCTGATGACGGCTGACGATTTTCCTGCACAGCGATAGTCCCAATCCCGTTCCTTCATAATCCTCCCGGGCATTTAAGCGAAGAAAGGTGTTGAAAATTTTTTCGGCATTGTCCTGTTCAAAGCCAATCCCATTGTCTTGGATGACAAAGGCAGCATAGGTTTTATTTTCCAGGACCTTCTGGCTGTATCGGATTTGAATATGCGGTGGTATATCCGTTCTGGAGAATTTCAAAGCATTGGAGAGCAGGTTATAGAACAGCTGATAAATAAGGATCGAATACCCAGGAATTTCTGGCAATAAATCCCTTTCAATCCGGGCCTGTCTTTTTTGAATCACCGTTTCCAGATCCGTTTCCACTGACTGGATGGTTTCGTTGACATCTATTTTTTCAATTATCTGCATGTAACCATCCAGACCGGCATACCTTAAAACGCCTTCCATCATCAGCAACATCCTGTCGGCTGCACTTTGTATCTTAGATAAGTACAATTGGGTTTTATCGGTGAGCTGCGGTTTGATTTCGTTTTCCAGCAGGTCGCTGAAGATTTTTATTTTCCGGATGGGTTCTTTTAAATCATGACTGGCAACGTGTGCAAACTGCTGTAGGTCTTCATTGGACCTTTCCAGTTCTTCTGTCCTCTTTTTAACGAGGAATTCCAGTTGTTCTTCATTATCGCGCAAGAGTTCCTCCGCCATTTTCTGTTCATGGATATCGGTGAAGGCACCCACCCATTGAACTATTTCTTTTTTCTCATTTCGGATGGGCTCACCGTGAACATAAAACCAACGGTATTCGCCATTTTTCCCCTTGAGTCTAGCTTCGGCTTTGTATGTATTCCCATTGGCGATGCAGGAGGTCCATATTTGGGCCAGATCGCGGGCGTCATCAGAATGGATGATGAGTGCCCAAGTTTTCAAATCCTTTGGATCCAGGCCAGTGTATTCCTTCCACCGGTCAGTGACATATTCCTGGCGGCCCTGGGCATCGGTTACCCAAACCAATTGCGGAAGGGCCTGTGTCAGGGTGCGAAAATTCTCCTCACTCTCCCTAATTTTTACTTCCGCCCGTTTTTGAACGGTGATGTCGGTAGATGAGGCGAGCACCATTTTTAATTCTCCCGATTCGTTGAGTAAAGGAGAGGCAACGGCAAGGATCCATCGTTGGTTTCCGTCAGATTTACGGGAGAATTGAATGATCTGCTGGGCAGATTTTCCGGTCCTAAAGGTTACCATCGTCGGTGAATTCTCCATGGAGAAAACTTCACCCGATTCATCATGGAGGTCGAAAAGTTCAGTGGTTTTCCGGTGAATCCAGTGGATATCTAGTTGCTGTAGATCTGCAGAAGGAGACGAGGAGCCGGCCGTCTGTTGGGCTTCGCTATTGGCGAAAAGTATTTTTCCATCTTTGTCGAATAGGTAGATGGCAGCGGGCACATTTCTGAAAGTAAGTTCCAGCTGTTCATTGGCCAGTCGAAGGTCAGATTCACTTTTTTCAAGTCTCAGCAGAACCGCGTTGGTCGCTTCGGCCCGGTTTCTTTCTTCGTCCAGGGTTTGAATGGCATTTAGCGCTGTGGCGATCACGCCCGCAAATCCTTCAACAAATGATTGATATTCGCCATCATACTTTCGCCGCGCGCTGAGTCCGGCGAATACGCAACCGATGATCATACCGTTGTGGGCTTTCAGGGGAACAAGCAGGGCTTCGGTGGGAAGTTCAGGCCAAAACCCCGTTGGCACTATTTCCATGATTGTAGTAAGGGACTGGATAAGATGGGTGGTACCGGCTTTTATCATGTCGGTAAAAGGCAAGTTTTTTAGCCCGGTTGGAGAAGACGACGATACCAGCACGGGCTCCTTTCCATCGGTTATTGTGTAGATAAAACAAAAAGGGATGTCTGTGTTGTTATTTTTGAGATGGGCGTTAATTTTTCTGAAAACATCCTCCGGTGTGGTGGTTGTACTCAATTTTTGGGAAAGCTTGTGCAAAAAGCTGGTGCGTCTTTCATGAATAATCCGATAGGTCGTTTCAATAACCGCATTAAAAATCCCCTCTACTTTGCCCTCTTCCCCGTATACCGGGGTAAAAGTAAAATCGAAATAACATTCTTCCGTATATCCATGCCGGAGCATGGGAAGCAGTGCATCCTTGGAGCCTCCCGGAATGCCAGAAAATGCCTTGGCAAATTGTGGCTCGATGCTGTCCCATATTTCAGGCCAGACTTCTTTGGCGGGTCTGCCGAGTGCCCAGGGATGTTTGTTTCCGGGAATCGGACTCCAGGCGTCGTTGTATATTAAAAGAAGGTCTTCGCCCCAATATATCGCAATAGGAAAGTTGGAATTCAGACAAATATTTAAGGCAGAACGCAGACTGTTTTTCCATTCCTCCAAAGGTCCCAGTTTGGTAGCAGCCCAGTTGAATAGACGTACCCTTTCGCTCATCCCTCCGGGTCTGGAAAGAAAAGGAAGCACCTGAAATGTGGAACCCGATACGGAAATAAAATCCATTATTTTCAATTGTGTGGATACTAAATTTAGGAAAAAACTAGGTCTAATCCTGATAGGTTTGCCCAGAACGGCTGGACAGCCTCATGGGGTATATAAAGGTCGATACAGATTAAAAATCTAATTTTATACCACCTTCGGAAAAATCCCAACCAGGGCAGTATCAATTATGGAAGTACACCATCATGCAGGCGGTCATCATGGACCAAAAAAGTTTAAAGATTATTTTCTGGAATTTTTGATGATATTCCTGGCAGTGACGATGGGTTTTTTGGCAGAAAATTTCAGGGAATTCATCACGGACAGAAATCATGTGGAAGAATTGGCCGGTCAACTGAAAGAAGATTTGACAAACGATACAACCAATGTTCAGAAACTCATTGACTTTGAAACAGCGCAAGTAAAAAGAGCGGATAGTTTGTATGCCATGCTGATCCTTCCCGCTGATAAAATTGACTACAGGCAAATGCAGGATATGATCGTTTCCTGCGACCGGATGGATTTTTTTTATCCTTCTACCGGTGCCATTTCCACTATCAAGAGAGAATTGCATCTGAAAGAATTTGTAAAAACCAAAATCGCTGTTCATATTGACAACTATGAAAAAGTGGTAACCGTATTGCAAAATTTTGAAAACAGGGAGGCTGAATACCTGGGAAAATATTTGGAAACTTTTATGTCCAGTCATTTTACGCCCGAAAACGCAGCAGTGGCTGTATTGCGCAGACCGGTTTTAAATGGCAATTTGCGCAACCTGCATGCTGTTGACTTGGTCCAGCTCAGCGTCGATATCAGTCTGATAAAAGCCTATGACCTGGTGCTGATCAATCAATACCGCAGGATCAAGACAGAAGCAACCGCCTTTATGGGGCATATAAAAGAAACCTATCGTTTAGATGATTGAGAAGTTATCGATCCTTGCACCCCATACCGGTCAAAACGGCCCAAATTTTTTATGAGAGGTAATTTTCCAAATGGAATTTTGCGCTAGTATTGCGCATATCAATAAAAACGATTGGCATGTTTAACCGGGTATGGATCTTTATTTGCATTTTACTTCTGTCTGCCTGTCAGGTCCCCGAAAAAAAGCAAGCAGCAGATTTTTTGGCGGAAGACGTGGATTCGACCATCAACCCTGCCACCGACTTTTTTACTTATGCCAATGGCCGTTGGCTCAAAAATAACCCCATACCTTCCGATCAAAGCCACTGGGGCATCGGATCCCTCGTTCAACTCGACATTTACAATCGCCTTCGGGCCATCAATGAGAAGGCGGCTGCTGATTCCGGAGCACCCGGAAGTATTTCCCAAAAAATAGGCGATTTCTGGTTTAGTGGCATGGATTCGATTTCTATCGAGAAGCAGGGTCTGGAACCGTTGAAACCGAACCTGGACAGGATTGAACATATTGCCAGCTTGCAGGATTTTCTTCGGACGGTGGCAGCACTGAGTAAAATCGGCGTGGATGCCCTGATAGGTGGGGGAATAGCCCAGGATTCCAAATACAGCGATCAGATGGCATTTTATTTTTGGCAGGGTGGCCTCGGCATGCCCAACCGTGAATATTATTTCAGCACGGACAAAAATTCCCAGGCAGTAAAAAAAGCTTACCAACAGTATTTATTTAAGTCCTTCCTTACCCTGGGAAAAGACAGCTTGGAAGCAGCCAAAGCCGCCTCCCAGGTATATGAGTTTGAAAACATGCTGGCGAAAGTTTCCAGAAAAATAGAAGATCTGCGCGATCCGGACTCCAATTATCACAAGACGACGCTTGGATCACTGCAAAAAAAATACGGTGAAATCAACTGGGCTGAATTTTTAAAGAATGCCGGTCTTCCGCCATTGGATTCCGTGATCGTTGGACAACCCGAATTTTTATTTGGACTAAACCAGGCCCTCACCAAAACATCTTTACCGGTTTTAAAGAATTATCTAGCCTTTCAT